>LVAE01000091.1 GCA_001603905.1 Fibrobacterales bacterium Fibro_02 | reverse complement strand
AAGAGGCCTATGTACCAAATTTTTGTACAAAAGCCTCTTGACATTTAATACAGTATGTCATGACCATGCAAGCATGGTCGCGACTCTCACCTTACGCATTTGTCCCCGAGGCTCATTCAGGAGCGTGCAAGCACGCTCCACCATTCGCCACTTACACGTTCCTGGAGGACGGTCAGGCCGATTTCTTCGAACCAACGGAGAACGTAGTCCTTTTCCGTTTCAAGCTGGCCGCTGATGACAAGTTCGCCACCCTTGGCAAGCAGGTCCTCGATGTCGTCACGCAGGGGCCACAGTTCGCTCCTGATCATGTTGCAGAGGATCACATCGAACTTCGCCCCGTCCTTGAACGCATCCAGGAATCCCAGTACGCAGTCGCTTTCGCCGAAGCCGTTGCGTTCAAAGTTTTCTGCAATGCAAGGAATCGTCAGCGGGTCAATTTCTGTACCCACCGCAAGGCGTGCCCCCAGACGGCGGGCATACATCGCCAGAATTCCCGTACCCGTACCGATGTCAAGCACAGTCTTCCCCTTGAAATCTACCGACTCCATCAGGGTCGCGCAGCTGCTCGTGGTATCATGTTCACCTGTACCGAAGGCTGTTTTCGCCTCGAGCTCAAGGACGACCGCGGCTGGGTCGTCAGGAGTAAATTCTACCCAAGGGGGGCGAACCCACAGATGCGGAGACACGGAAACTGGCTGGGCACGGTCGCGCCACCACTTGTCCCAATCCTTCGCGGGCTCGTCGCTGAGCACAAAATGATACTGCGGGAACTCGCCCACGATGCGGTCTCTTTCGGCCTTGTCACCCGTATAGAAGCAGAAATCCGTTCGGCCTTCCGCTTTCGGGTCCAATTCTTCGAGTGTCGCCACGCCCGCCTCGAAAAGCAGGTAGCTTGCGAGTTCATATTCTTCGGCGGGGCAATATCCCTCGGCCTTGTACCAAGTATCAATTTTCTGCATGGTCAAAATTTAAAAAGAAAGAGGCCCGGCGCTCCAAACCGGACCTCTTTTTTACCAAGCGTAAACACCTCAAATCGCTTGGTTTTCCTAACCATACCCTAGCATTTTTTTCCTTCTTGTAAATTAAGATATACAAGAAAAAGTGAAAAAGCTCACTTTTTTTTTAAATCCATAGTCCAAAGTGGAACATTACGAATTGGAAAAAGCCACAAAAGGACTCTTTCTACGTATATTTTGCGTAAAATGACCGTTTTTCGCCCTTTGTTCATACATCAATACCCCGACTGGACCCGATTCCGGTACAATTCCCAGAGTGTCATGGATGCCCTCGGACAGACGCGCCTGCAGGAAGGGCGACTCATCGGAGTCGCGAACTTGGTCAACGACAACGACGAGGAAATGCAAATGCTCGCCCAGGACATCGCGGCAAGCTACGCCCTAGACGACAAGATTCTCGACCCTCAAAAGGTCAAGGCCGAAATCGCCAAAAAGAATAACGCGAGCGACGACATCCGAAACATGGTCGGTGCTCTGCAAAACGCCAAGCAGCCATTGACTGCAGAAAGGCTCTTTGCGTGGCACGCCGCCATTGGCCAGAACAAAGTAAAGAAATTTAGGACAAAGGAAAGTACCGTCGGTTCCTTTACGGGAATAAGTGCCGAACGCATTCCGCTAGAAATGGAACGATTTATTGACTGGTTCGAAAACGCAACGACGGACGGAGCCATCAAGGCCGCCGTCGCCCATTTCTGGTTCCTGACCATCCGCCCCTTCGAAGACGGCAACGGACGCATAGCACGCGCCCTCACGACCATGCTCCTCGCCCGCAGCGAAAACACGGGCCATTGCCTATTCGCGCTATGCCCCCAGATTCTAGAAGTGCGTGATGAATACTTCAACCAACTGCTCCGGGCACAGTCCGGAAACGGCGACCTGACCGAATGGATTCTGTGGTTCCTGCAAATCATGAGGCGTTCCATCGAAGCGCGCGAAAAAGATATCGCAGACGCTCTCAAGACAATCCAGTTCAACCAGAAAAATAAGGACGTCGCCCTGAGCGAACGCGAACGTAAAATCGTAAACGCCGCCTGGGAAGGAACGCTGCCCGCCGCATTCTCGGTTAAAGAAGCGGCAGCCCTTACGGGAAAAAGCCACGACTCCGCTCTTCGCGACATCCAGTCGCTGATCCAGAAGGGAATCGTCCGAGCCGAAAGCAAGGGCGGACGAAGTCAAAAATACAGCCTCGCCTAGAGTTAAAAAGCAACCCACCAACAAGCGGCTTAAATGAAACGCCCCGGCCGAAGCCGGGGCGTTCATGCATGGGGTGTGGAGTTTCTTTTAACGCACGTTGATGCGGAAGGTCTTGCCGGTCTTGGAACGCACCAGGTAGGTGCCGGAGCGGTTCACGGCAGCAGCCGTTTTCGCCTGCAAGTCCTCGATGCCTACAGTCGTAAACTTTGCCACGAGGCGGCCCTGCATATCGAACACGTTGTAGCTGCGCGGTGCATACGAATCCGGAGTCCTGAAGACGAGCGGCTTTACCACATCAGTACCATTAGGATCCTTGTCCGCCGTTTCTGCAACATCCTTTTCGGGCTGGTTCTCGTAAATCTTGTCGCCCGGGTATGCCGCAGGCGCCAAATCGTTCCAGCCAAAGTTCCTAAAGCCGAGCAAGGAGTATTCGGTCGGGTCGTTCAGCTGCTTACGAATCGGGGCGATGCGGAACTTATGGGAGTATTCGCGGTTTGCATTCAGGCGGTAGGCATTGAGAGGTTCGGCACCCCAGGAGTTGATACCGCCGAGGCCCATCTGGTGCAAGTCCACGCGGAGCGTAATATCCTTGTCGCGCTTGAGTTCCCACGGAAGCTTTACGTTGGTGAGCTGTTCGGGGGTGTAATGCTGGGCGTTGAATTCCAGGCGCGGGTTACCCACGATCATGAGTCCCTTGCCGTCGTTGTTGGTGAGGGTCGCCCATTTTACGTCGGTGCGCTGGCCGGTTTCGCCGATTTCCATGTACATGACCGTCATCGAATCCACGAGCGTCGAGTAGATACCCATGAAGCTTCCGCGGTTGCGGCCCATATAGTTTTCGTCGGGACCGCGTCCAAACCAGCGGACTTTTTCATACCCCTGCGGCACCGTAAAGAGCGTACCCACGTTCGGGATGTAGCTCTTGGAGCCGTCCGGATTGAAGGTGTATTCCACCACGATATCGCCGCTGCCGTACACATAGTAAGTCAGCTTCATCTTGGAGCTACCCACATCGGGGAAGCTGAAATTGAAGGTTACTTGAGTTTCGTTGGCGGAGACTTCCTTGACTTCGGAGGACACGTTGCGTTTCTGGCTCGCCTTGCGCCATTCGCCGTGGCCCTTTTCCATATTGAAGCCCTTGTCGTTATCGGTCGGGGCACGCCAGAAGTTCGGGATACCGCCGTTCTTGATGATGGTATCGCCATCGAGCACGTAGCTTGCAAGCGTTCCCGCATTTTCGTCGAAGCGAATCTTGAAATCCTTGCCTTCGAGCGTGAGTTCGCCGCTGCCCTTAATCACCCTGTGGGTTCCCACGGTGCTGATATCCACTTCGGTGGACCAGAGCTGGCCCAGGTTGATACCGAACTGCTCATGGCCAACGCTATGGCCCGCCTTAGCCCAAAGTTCGTCGTTCTTCAAGCGGAAATCGATATCCAGGAAGTATTCGGCGCCGATCTTGGTTTCGATTTTCGGCATCTCGATAGTCACTTCCTTTTTCTGGTTCGGGCCGATGTTCATCTGCGAACCGTTCAGCTTACCTCCGTTGATGACCTTGCCGTCTTCCCTGATTTGCCAGTAGGCATCGAGGAAGTCGCCCAAGTTCTTGAAGAGGTAGCGGTTTTCAATTTCAATCTTGCCCTTTGCCGCATCTACGTTCTTCACGCGAAGCTGGCTGTACTGGTACTTGATTTCCCACATTTCGGGCTGGATCTTTCTATCCGGGAACACGAGGCCGTTCGCGCAGAAGTTGTCGTCGTTCTGCCAGTCGCCCCACATGCCGCCGAATTCCCAATACGGGGTTCCCTTGTGGTGCAGGCCTTGGTCGATAAAGTCCCAAATGAAGCCGCCGAAAGCGCGCGGGTTGCCGTAGAAGGCATCCATATATTCTTGCAGGTCGCCCACGGAGTTACCCATGGCGTGCTCGTATTCGCAGAGCATCACAGGCTTGTTCGCATCCTTGTAACCGGCGATATAGTCGTAGCCCCAGTACATCTGGCTTGTCACATCGGCATTGTTGTTGTCGCCTTCGTAATGCACGTAACGGGTAGAGTCAATCTGGTGGGCGCGCTCGCGTTCAGAGGCGAACACATTACCGTTACCGGCTTCGTTACCCAAGGACCAAAGGATAATGCACGGATGGTTCTTGTCGCGCTGCACCATGGTATTCAAGCGGTCTACCACCGGGGCGCGCCAATCGTCGCTATTTTTCGGAAGTTCGCTGTTGGCGCCGTGGCTTTCCACATTCGCCTCGTCAATCACGTAGATACCGTACTTGTCGCAAAGGTCGTACATCACCGGATTGTTCGGGTAATGCGACATACGGAGCGCGTTGATATTGAAACGCTTCATCAAGATGATGTCCTGTTCCATTCGCTCGTAGGTCACAGCGCGGCCGTTATCCGGGTCGAGTTCGTGGCGGTTCACGCCGTGGAATTTTACCGGCATGCCGTTTACAAACAGGCGCGGAGCCCCGTTGTCCTTCTTGATTTCAATTTTTCTAAAGCCAATTTTATTGCTCTCGACCTGAATGATCTTGCCGCTACCATCTTTAATGGTAAGCACTGCGGTATAAAGGTTCGGAGTTTCGGCAGACCAGCGGTCCGGTTTTGTAATCGGCAATTCAAAGTGGACACTCTTTTCGCCCTTCGAGCCGATACCAGAAACCTTCTGTGCCGACGGAGAAATGACTTCGGTTCCCTTGTCGTTGTACAGGGAAAGTTCCACGGTATAATCGCCCGAGGCAGAGCCCGTAGAGTTATAAATCCACGCCGTCGTTTTCAGCAAACCGTCGGTATAATTGTTGGTAAGAGTCGCATCGATCTGGAAATCCTGTATGTGCACTTCGGGCACGGCGTAAATGTACACATCGCGCATGATACCCGAAAGGCGGATAAAGTCCTGGTCTTCGAGCCAGGAACCGTCGCACCAGCGGAAAACCTGCACCGAGATGTTGTTCTGCCCGCTGCGCAGGTACTTGTTGATATCGAATTCGTGACCGGTAAAGGAATCTTCGGCGTAACCTACATAGTTGCCGTTCACCCACACATAGTAAGCAGATTCAACACCCTCGAAATGCAGGCGGATACGCTTGCCCGCCCATTTTTCGGGGACGGTGAAGTTGCGGCGGTAATGGCCGACCGGGTTAAAGTCTGTAGGAGCGTAAGGTGCAGAAACGCGGTTGTTCTGCGACCACGGATAAATCACGTTGGTATAAATCGGATGGTCGTAACCGAGTAACTGCCAAGAAGACGGCACCGGAATTTCGTCCCAGCCGGAGACATCGTAGTTGTCCTTGTAGAAGTCGTTATTGCGCTGGGCAGGCTTGTCGACGTGGTAGAATTTCCACTTGCCCGAAAGGGTCTGGTACCATTCGGAGGCGTGGCGGTCGCCCACTACAGCTTCCTTGACCGTCGTATACGGCATAGATGTCACATGCGGAGTCAGCGCATTTACCGCAAAAACACGCGGCTTGCCGTTCCATTCGTCATTGGGGCCGGACTGCGAGAATGCAGGTACAGCGAGCGCGATACAAGTCGCGAACGGCAAAGCCGTAGAAGCCAAGAAGTTCTTCATAATAACCTCACATCGTTTTTCCACACCATTAAAAATTTACCCCTTTTTTCGAGCTATTTACACACTATTTGCACAAGTTCCGTGGATATATTGTCAAGATTGCTATATTAAAAAATGGAAATTTCAACCTGTTCGACCTGATTTACGATGAAAAAAAGAGCTTTCGCCATCTATCTTGCCATTACCGCAGCCTTTTCGATGACGGCCTGCGTCGGAAGCGCACCCGCACCTGAAACAGACCCTCAAACGGAACCGTCTGCCTCCGCGACAACGAACGCGGCCGAAAACAAGACGGAACCATCTAAAGAAAAAACGCGCACGAGCAAGGCAACTAGCGCAGAGCAAGCCGAAAACGAAGTCTACTTCAATTCGCAGGCCCTGGACAGCCATCGACTGAACACACCCCAAAATATCCCGACCGCGGAAACCACTACGGTCCCGGCACCTACCACCCATACGACAAAGGCTGCCGACCCTTACACGGAGATTCCCGCCCTGATCCAGAGTATCTTTGACTATGCGGATACCCTGTACAAGGCTGGCTATACCGATTCCGCCTCCGCCTACCTGGAACGTTTTCGCGTTATCAAGCCCCTGTGGGCCCAATGGGAATCCAAGGCAGACTCCATGCTGAATGAATTCGGCAAGACCCGCGCCGAAAAGGCAAAAGCCTACGAGCCGATGGTTTTCCAGATCCAGAACATGAACCGCGCCAATGCCAACTACGATCTCGTTTCCGAAACCGCCGACAGCCTCATCGCGCTTGCACCGGGCGATTCGCTGACCCAGTGGGCCAAAGCGCAAAAGGCGCTCGCCTACAGCAACACACTTGCCAAGGCCAAAAAGGAATACGCCACAGTAAAGGCTCTCGCCGACAACCAGGCTCAATTTGCCGAGGCCGAAAAGCAGGCAACCACCCTGCAGATGCGCTACCGCGACTTTGAAGATACACTCCACATTCAGGCGCTCATCGACCATATCCGTGAACTCGCCCAGGCAAACGATGCCGAAGCCGCCAAATACTGGGAATCGCACGACCCCGCCCAGGCACTCGCCAAGGCTGACACGCTCCTGCAAAAAGAAAAATTCGCCGATGCCAAGGCTCTCCTAAACAAGCTCAAGGCCAGCAAGTTTCGCAAGGAGGCCAACGAACTTTATCTGAAACTAGCCGATTCCTACTGTACCAAGCAGCGCAAATCTACGAGCCAGATGTTCGCGAGCGCACAAAAGCAGAAGGACGCCGCCAAGAAGAAAAAGCTGCTGCAAGACGCAATCGCTCCGCTCGACAAATGCCTGACGGAATATCCGGACAATCCGCAAAAGCAGAAAGTCATCGAAAACAAGCAGTTCCTAGAAAACGAATTAAGGAAGTGAGCTGCGAGCAACACTTCCTTGTAATGAAGAATTAAAATTGAACTTTTAATTCTTCTTTTTTTTAAATCTCGATCAGGATTCCCGCCTGCACGTAGGCGTAACCATAACCATCATGATCCAAGAACTGGTAACCGCCCATCAACATGATGGACGAATAGTCGCCGTTCTTGATATCAAACCCGCCACCGGCGCGCCAGAACATCTGGTGCCTTGAACCAAAAAGATAGCCCCAGTCACCCGTCGCTACGGGGAGCGTACGACTTCCGATAGGCAAGCGGATCCAGACACTGCCCGAAACAGGGACGAGGCTGACGTTGTCAATTTCCTGATAGCCCGTGCCGATGCCGAAAAAGAGCATCTGGTCAATCGGATACCACAGGTGACCATACACGTTCAAGTTGAAATTCTTGATTTCACTGACATGGTTGACGACACCGCCCTGAACATCCATGGTGAAGGCATTCGCCGGAATGACGGCAAACGCTAACGCAAACAGGAAGGCAGAGAAAAATCGTTTCATTCATCGCTCCTTGCTTCGCGGGCCCAGCCGCCACTCTTTTCGCGCTTGAACGCCATGAAGAATCCCTTGAGCATCGCGTAGTTCATCGAAAGGAAATAGTAGCCACTCGGCACAATCTTGAACAGCGCCACCAGCAGCACTAGCGTCAACGCGCCAAAGAAAATCTGATAGAATAGGCCACTCGTCAGCAACAGGGCGTTAGCCACAAAAAGCAGAATCAGGATATGCGGCGAGAACCAGCGCAGAATCTTGTGCGAGAAGAACAGGTACGCAAGCATCGGACGGAACGGATTCAGCAACGGCAGGTAAGAGAACAGGAAGTTGAAATTCGCGCGGCCGATACGCACCTTGCGGCGGAATTCGCCACTCGATTCCTTCGAGGTCTGCTCGGTGCCAATAGCGCTTGTCACGAAGGTGCAGTAGAAACCTTTTTCAAGAACCTTGGTCGTCACGAAGAAGTCATCCATCACGCTCTTCTTGACCGGCAGTTCCGTATAGAGTTCACGGCGAATGGCGTAGAGGGCGCCGTTGCCGCCAATCAGCATGTCGAGAACGCCTTCAAACTTCTTGATTTCGGATTCCAGGTCCCAGTAGGAACTTTCGCCGCGGCCCAAGGTGGAACCGCTCTTATCGGAAAGAATCAGGTGACCGCAGGCGCAACCAATTTTCTTGTCCTGGAACGGGATGACAAGCTTACGCACCACGTTCGGGAAGAACATCGTATTCGCATCGCAAAAGAGCAGGATGTCGTTTTTCGCAATCTTGTGCAGACGGTTGAGCATCGCTGCCTTTCCCGCATTCTGCGGAGCCTTCACCAGCGTAATTCCCTTGTCAGCATAACGGGCGACAATCTCGGCAGTCTTGTCCGCCGAACCGTCGTCACCGATAAGCACCTCCAGCTTTTCGCGGGGGTAATCCAGCTCAAGGATATTCTGGATCTTGCGTTCGATAACCGCCTCTTCGTTGTAGGCAGAAATCAGGATCGAAACCGTCGGAAGTTCAACATCGCCCTTTTCGGGAGACTTGCGGCGCTTAAAAATTTCGCTCACGAACGGGAGTGTCAGCGGGAACAGCAAGTAGCAATGCACCAGCAGAAGGAGCATCGCCCAAAAAACAACCTGGACACAAAACAAGAACTGTTCGTTCATCGGGACATCCACTCCTTTTCTTTTTCAAGGAACTGGTACAACATATACTGCAATTCCTGCGGCGTCATGGAATCAGTCACCGTCAGGATACTCATCCCCTTCGGGGCGACAAGCACAAACGCAGGGAGCGCGTTCAACTCCCACACATCAAAATAACAACGTTGCACCGTCTTCTCCTGCCCGTCGCAAACGATGGAATCCTGCGAATCGGCGTCGAGCTTGACGGCGTAGAAACGGGAATTCAAAAGCGAGGCAACCGTCGGGTTGCTATAGACATTCGCATCCATAATGCGGCATGGCACGCACCAGTCCGCGTACAGGTCGACAAAAATCAGGCGCGGGGCACTCTTCGCCTTATCGAGAGCCTCGGCATAACCCATCCAGTGGACAAGCGACTTTTGCGAATCCTTCGCCGCATCTTTTTGGGGCGAAGCGGCAAACGCAGCGGACGCACAAACAGCAAAAAGAACCAACAGACGTAAAATCAACGGACACCCCCCTTGTGAGCGGGCATCTGGGGAGTAGGCTTAGAGACCTTCGGCGCCACCTTTTGCGGGCCGTTACCAGTTTTAGCAGAGGAATCCTTAGGGGCCGCGGCACTTGCCGCAGGAGGAGCCAACAGCGAATCGATGCGCGCCGTCACCGCCTTCTGGAACGGAATCCACTGGCGCTCGTCACTCAAGATTTCATCCGCCTTGGCAAGGAAGGATTCGCGGGTATACCCCGCAGCCTTGAGCGCATCCTGACGCACCAGGCGCGTCGTCGGGGAAGTCTTGCCGTAAGTCATTTCGGCAATGCGCAGTTCCACATACAAGTTCACGAACTTCTGGTCCACCGAGACTTCACCATTACAGCCACCCATGCCGAAGGTCACGACCAAAAACAAGGCGGCCACAAGGAGATGCCGGACCAAGCCCGGCATGGCACGCAGGCTTGATAAAGATTTTCCGACATTCCTCAACATATCAACAACACTCGATTACGAATTGCGTTCTTCCAGGGCGTTCTCGAAAAGGCCTTCCACGTATTCGGCCTTGCTGAAGGGCACCAGCTGGTCAATACGTTCGCCCATGCCAATCCAGCGGATAGGAATCTGGAGAGAGCTTGCAATCGAAAGCACCGCGCCGCCACGGGCCGTGCCGTCGAGCTTGGTGACCACGAGGCCGGTGAGCGGGAAACTCTGGTTGAAGATTTTCGTCTGGTTGATCGTGTTCTGTCCGGTGTTGCCGTCGATGACAAGCCACATATCGTGCGGCATCGCCGGATCCACCTTCTTGATCACGCGGACAATCTTCTTGAGTTCTTCCATCAAGTAGTCCTTGTTGTGCAGACGGCCGGCGGTATCGATCAGTACCACGTCGCAGCCGCGGGCCACCGCCGCATTGCAGGCGTCAAAAGCCACGGCCGCAGGGTCGGAACCTTCCTGGTGCTTCACGAATTCGGCTCCGCTGCGTTCCGCCCAGGTTTCAAGCTGGTCGATAGCAGCCGCACGGAACGTATCGCAGGCAGCGATCATCACCTTCTTGCCCTCGTCCTTGAGGCGGGCGGCGAGCTTGCCAATCGTGGTCGTCTTTCCGGCACCGTTCACGCCGATCACCAGCACCACGTGCGGCTTACCTTTAAGTTCAAACGGCGGAGGATCCTTCAAGAGGCGTTCCGCTTCGCTACGCATAATGTCAAGCACCTGTTCAGTCGTAAGCGACTTTCCGAGAGCCTGTTCACGAAGCGCATCGGTCAAGAGGAACGCGGCTTCGACACCGACATCCGCCTTGATCAGGTGTTCCTCGAGTTCCTCGAGCGTTTCGTCCGTAATCTTTCCGGCACCGACAATCCCCTTGAGTTCACCCATCAGGGCGTCGCGGGTCTTGGCTAGGCCACTCTTAATGGCAGAAAAAAGTCCCATTATAAAATCCTACTTGGCAGGAGCAACCATTAGACCAGGCTTTCAACCTTGTCGACCAGGCCGTAGGCCTTGGCTTCTTCGGCGCTCATGAAGTTGTCGCGTTCCGTGTCGCGGTCAATTTCCTCGATGCTGTGGCCAGAAGTTTCGGCGAGAATCTTGCCCGTAATGCCACGGATACGAAGCATTTCTTCGGCCTGGATCTGGATATCACTTGCAGGCGCCACGATTTCACCGTGAATGAGCGGCTGGTGAATCATGATGCGGGCATTCGGCCATGCCACACGCTTGCCCTTTGCACCCGAAGTCAAAAGCACGGCACCCATCGAAGCCGCCTGACCGCAGCAAACCGTGACCACGTCGCTCTGGATGGCGTTCATGCAGTCATAAATGGCAAGACCACTGGAAATCACACCACCCGGGCTATTGATAAAGAAATAGATATCGTCATGGCTCAGGGAATCCAGGTACAGGAGTTCCTTCACGATGCGTTCGGCGCTTTCGTCGTCGACGCCGCCCCACAGGAAAATCTTACGCTTGGAAGCAAGGTATTCTTCGGCCTTCTTCATGATATCGGAAGGGGCCTTCTCGTTCTTTTCGTTGCAATCAGACACAATTTTAGTTTGAGCCATAGTTGTTCCTTTTTGTTCAGCCATAATTTAGAAATTTCAATATATTATCGTCTTTCCGGCGCGATCTGTAAAAGGTTTTTTCGGCGTTTACGGCACACCACTCATCATTTTTTATATTTACGCCATGATTTCCGATTCTCCCAAATACCTAGTCGGCCTGGTCGGCCCCGAAGTCCTCGAAGCCGCCGAAAAGGACCTGTTCCATGCGGTGCGTCTCGACCTCGATGCCTGTGGCGCCATCGAAATCCGCTACGATTTTTTCAAGGAATCCGATTGGGTTAATTTGTCTGAAAGAGTCCGCAACATCGTCCCCGACAAGCTCCAGATAGGAACGGTCCGCCTCAAACGCGACGGCGGAAGGTTCCCCGACGCGCGATCCATAGAAAGAATCGCCCTGTGGGAAAAAGTCCTCGGCGCAAAGCAGGTGCCGGAGTGGCTGGACCTGGAACGCGACTGCCTCTCGGATTTCAAGGCTCTTAACAACATGGCACGCCCCAAGGGGACAAGCATCCTCGTCTCGGAACACAACTTCGTCCGCATCCCAAACGAAATGGAACTCGAGGCTTTCGCCGCCGACGTCAAGCGGATCGGAGCCCAAGGGCTCAAGATTGCCGCCATGAGCAATTCCGACAGCGACTGCGACCGTCTATACAAGTTTGCAAAGAAATTCGCCAAAAAGTTCCAGATGTTCGCCGCCTTCGGCATGGGAGAAACGGGCAGGGTAAGCCGCCTCTGGTCCCTCAAGGAAGGGGCAAACCTCACCTACGGGTCCATCGGCCGCTCCGAAGCCCCCGGTCAAATCGACGTCTCGGTCATGGAAAAAGCCCTGGACCAGTTCGACAACCTGAATTCCCAAATGGAAATATTGGCGTTTTTGAACCAATTTTAAGGTTTTTTGCTATTTTTTCGTTCCATTGGGGCTTTTTTCGTCCAAACGGACATATATTTTGCTAAATATCTGTATAGTTATTTGCAAAAGGAAGTTTCAACATGCGTCTTTCCGAAAGGTTTGTCGACAATTGCATTCTGATCAACTCCAAGAGCTCAACCAAGGAAGCAATCCTGAACGAGCTGGTGGACACGCTCTGCAGTGCCTACAAATTGGAACATCGCAACGAAATCTTTGATGCCGTATGGACCCGCGAACAGAGCCGTTCTACCGGTATCGGTTGCGGACTCGCCGTCCCGCACGCCAAGATCGACTGTGTAGACCGTATGTGCATGGCCGCCGCCACGATCGAAGGTGGACTCGACTTCGCCTCGTTCGACGGGGAGCCCGTCTACCTGATTATCCTGATCGTGAGCCCGGGCAATACCGTAGGCCCGCACCTCAAGGCACTTTCGTCCGTAAGCCGTCTCCTGGCCGACGGGGGTGTCCGCAAGGACCTCATCGCCTCCAAGGACCCGGCCGAGTTCCTGACCATCCTCCGCGCCGCCGAAGATAAATACCTTTAATTTCCCCTTGACAGCGGGCAAACTCTTTACTATATTTGCCTGCACCTCGGACGGTTAGCTCAGTTGGTTTAGAGCGCTGCTTTCACACGGCAGAGGTCACTGGTTCAAATCCAGTACCGTCCACTTGAAAAAGACTTCCTACCCCGGAGGTCTTTTTTGTTTACCCAGCCCTTTTTTGTTATCTTGTCTGTGCAATTCCGCAAAATGCAACGAACCGGCGTCCCCACGCATCTAAAGGGCATGATCAAAAGAGTTTCACATACAGGAATCCTTGCCGCCATCCTGCTCACGGCATTCTCGACCGTTAGCCTCGCCGAAAGCACCTGGACACTGGAGGACTGCCTCAAGCAAGCCAAGAAGGCGAGCCTGAAGCTGGAATCCGCCAAGCTCCGCGAACAGGCGGCCGACATCTCGGTCAAGCAGGCCAAGTCGGGCAACTCCCCGACCGTAAGCGCAAGCATCCAGAATACGCTCTTCGACCATCCCTTTATCGACAACGAGGACCATTACCGCCTGAACCTCGGCATTTCCGGTTCCTACACCCTCTGGGACGGGGGCGCCACGAGCCTGAACGTGGAATCCAAGACCCTCACCAAGGAAGCGACCGCATTCGCCACGCAGCAGACGGAACGCAGCGTGCAGGAAAGCGTACTCAACGCCTACATGAGTCTCCTTGCCGCAAGCGAGAACCTGCGCACCGCAGACGCCTCCGTAGAACTCGCACAGGCGGAATTCGAACATTACGGCAAGCTTTTCGAAGCAGGCTCCATCACCAAGAAAGACCTGACGCAGTCGCAATCGAACGTGCTGCAGAAGCAGACCTCGCAGCTTAGCGCACAGCTTTCGGTTAGCACCGCCAAGACCACCTTACGTCAGCTGCTGGAACTTGACGATTCCGCCGAATTCCAGGTAGCGGCTCCCGAAACCCACATCGAGAGCCCCGACTCGCTGGAACCGCTTCCCACCTACGAACAACTTAAGGCCGACGCCCAGAAAGCCAATCCGGGGCTCAAGTCCGACAGCATCTCCGTACGCGCCGCACAGAAGAATACCCAGGTCGCAAGCAAAGGGAGTTCCATCACCGTCACGCTCGGCGCCAATTCCAGCACCGGCCTGCAGGCATGGGAATCCGGGGACTACAAGGGTCAGCTCAAGTACGGTTGGCAGAACTCCATCTCACTCGGCATCAACATCCCGATTATCGATGGCGGCGCCACGGAAAACAAGGTGCTACAGGCCCAGGTGAACGAGACCGAATCGCAGGTGAGTCTGAAAGAAAATCTCAAGACTCTCGAGAACAACATCGAAAAGCTTTACCTGAATGCCGTCAGCGCCGATATGCAGTGGAAAGCGGCCATCCTCCAGGTCGAAGCGGAATCCGAAGCGCTCGCAGTCGCCGAGGAACAGCGGGGCGCCGGAGCACTCACCTACACCGATTTCCTTACCCAGAAAAACAACCTGGAAAAAGCCCGCATCACGCTTACGAACGCAAAGTACACGAGCCTGCTCTCCCGCAAGCTCCTGGAACTCTACCAGGGTAAACTCGACTAGACTTTTTACTATATATTCCTCCAGGGAATCCGTTTGGGTGATCGGAGGCTATATGCATTTATTCAAGGTATTGCCCCTCTGCATTGCAGGGGCGTTCAGCTATTCCCTGGCGGTACTCGACCTACCGAACGCTCAACCCAAGGTCGACGCTTCTTACTGGAAAGCCGCTCTCGACAGCACGTGGCAAGGGCTCATCCGTCGAAACATCGATCCCTACAGCGAAGGCGAGGGACTCATTCACCGCCCCAAGAGCGAAACACCGGGCGATGCCGTGAGCGAAGCGGTCGGATACGGCATGCTCGTCGCACTCTACGCCAACGACCAGGATCACTTCAATTCCATCTGGGACGCTGCCAACGAAAAGATGTGGGGCGGCTGTTACTACAACTGGCAAATGGCGCCCAGTGGAAAAATCAGCGGTACAGGCGCCGCGACCGACGCCGAAGAAGACGTCGCCCTCGCCCTGATCTTTGCAGACAAGTTAGTTTCTGCCGGTAAGTGGAAACCCTACACCTCGACCAAGTTCAATTACGGCTATGCCGAACATGCCCAAAAAATTCTAGACTGCATGTGGAGCACCGAACAAATTACAAGCAACGGGATCCTCGCCCCCGGCGCAGGCTGGGGCGGTTACAGTTTTGTAAACCCAGGCTATTTTTCACCAGCATGGTACAGGATTTTCGCCAGGTTCGACAGCAACGGTGATCGCTGGAATACGGTAATCGAAAAGACCTACGAAATCCTCGAGAACAGCCCCGGATACAGCATGGGCATGGTCCCCGACTGGATGCGTCCTGATGGCGGCTGGGCCGGAAGCCTCGGCTATAACGCCTACTTCAACAGCCGAGCCTTCTTCAAGGATGCCATCCGAATCCTTTGGCGAGTCGCCATCGATGCCGTTTGGTTTGACGAGCCTCGCGCCAAGGCTTTCCTCAAAAACGCCGTCAGCTTTATCAATACGAAGGGCGGAGCCAAGGCCGCAAACTTCTACCAGATCGAAAACGCAGGCGAACTTCTGCCCGCCGAAGACATCTGGACCGATTTTAACGACAGCAAGAACAAGGACACCTGGCGCTACCGCAGCGAACACAGCCACCTGACCATCGGCATGTGGGCTACGGCGGCCGTCGCCGCAGGGGAATCTGCCGACCGCATCGCCTTCAGCGAAGAACTCGCCAAGTTCTACGAAGGCGGAGACTACTTCGGAGTCGCCAAGGATCCCACTGGCGGCATCGAGGACACGCTCCACAACGAGATGTACTTCGACCAGTTCCTCGCCTGGTTCGGCGCCTCGATGATGAGCGGGACATTTATGAACGTAATCGACGCCATCGACAACCCGAAAGCGGCAACCCCCGGAGATTCCTCTTCTCTCACCAAGACCGCCGCAATCAAGCAAAGCCGCTTGGCCGTCAACGGGAAAATCCGCATGAGCCGCGCGGGAAACGCCATCCTGTTTACGCTTCCCGAGACCGCGGAATGGAGCCTTTACGATATGAACGGTCATAAAATCGCAGAATCCCACGGCTCCGAATTCCTGTGGAAGCAAGGCCATCGCGGTATCTACATTGTAAAAGCCCGTTCCAAGGGAACGAGCTACATGCAAAAAGTTGCAATCCGCTAAAAGAATCTCTTGAAAGATTCTCTCGACGGCGCAGTTTTTACTGCGCCTTTTTCTTGTCGCGCCAGGCGAAAATGTTTGCCAGCACCGTTCCGCTAATGGAATGATAGGCGCAACTCAAAGCGCAGGGCACCATGCAAAGTACCGCGGCGGGGTTTTTCGCCACGTTCTCGGGATCCGCAAAGAATGCCATGGCAAGCACGGTCGCCATGCCGGCATTCTGCACGCCGACCTCAATCGCAATGGTACGCTTCTTGGCGGTATTGAACTTGAAAAGTTTACCGACGCCGTACCCCAGCACATAGCCCAGCGCATTGTGGCAGAACACCACCGCAAGCACCAGGAAAATCAGGCCGAGGCCGTTTGCGAACAACTGCGGACGCACCGTCACGACGACACCACCCACGATCATCATCAGGCCAATCACACTGACGGCAGGCATATTCGACTGGATTTCTTTAAATACGGCGCGCTTGCCCAAAAAATAGTTGCAAAGGAACCCGATGGTAATCGGCGCAATCGTCACATACAAAATGTTCAGGAACATACCCTTCGCATTCACGTCGATGCTAGTGTCAGCAAGCCACAGCACTAAGAGCGGAGTCATGATCGGCGCAAGGAGCGTACTCACCATGGTCATGCTCACCGAATACGTGACATCGCCATGGGCCAAAAAACTCATGACGTTGCTCGAAACGCCACCCGGGCAGCATCCTACCAGAATGATACCCACGGCAAGGTAGGGGTCAAGTCCAAAGACCTTCGTGAGGCCGAAAGCGACAAACGGCATAATCGTATACTGCGCGACCGCACCGAGCAAAATATGAAGCGGTTGCTTCATCAGGTTGCGGATATCGTCCGTCGAAATCGTGAGGCCCATACTCAGCATGATGACGCCGAGAATGATGGAGGATACATTCCCGTGAACCCAGCCGAAAGCAACCGGGACGAAGAATGCGACTATTGCGCTTGCGATGACAAAGGGTGAAGCGTAGTTAGAAAGCAGACGGCAAAATGCCTTGATTATCTTAAACATACCGCACAATATAGGAAAAGCGGTCCTCCCTTGCAATCAAGCTCGACCGCAACGTAAAGGAAGTCCTACATGACTCCGGTATCCAGCCCCTTCACGGGGATATAGCGGACAGATCCATCGGCCGAAATGATCATGGCGACACCGGCCATGTAATTCACCCATTTCCACTTTTCATAATAACGGACATTCGCGTGTCCATCCGTCGTGTAGGCTAGCAGGGGCACCACCAAAAAATCGTGTGTACACAGGACATTGACGCGTTTCATGGTCGCAAGATTTGCAACGACATTGTCCCGGAGCAATTCTTCGCCACGCGCTTCCAGATCGTAGAAGGCATCCGGATACGCCCCGGTAAACGCATACTTGGAATAGACAACCCAGCCGCCGCCATCCGAATTCATGTAAGCCTCGACCTTCGCGGCGTCCTTCACGAACCAGTTGCCATCCATATAGGGCAATACGTCCAGCGAATAATTCGACTGTCCCTTGCCCTGCGCAATGTTTTCGCAGGTTTCCTTGGTACGCGCGTAGCCCGAATATCCGTAATAGAAATCTTCCTTGGCGACAGCGGCAAGGCGCGAACCCAAATTTCGGGCGTACGTCTTTCCGTTATCGGTCAGGTGACCGTTCGGCCCGGTGTCATCGGTGCGTTCGCTATGACGAATAATGAATACCGCCTTGTCGTCGGCCTTCAGACTCGCATAGACTTCCACCAGATCGGTAAAACCATCGGCTTCCTGCGGAGTCGTCACTCGCCAAGTCCCCGCATCGAAGATGTAATAGTTATCGTGAATGACGCGGCCTTCGCGGACCTCCCTATCGTATTCGCCTGGGCCAAAGCCTGCCGTATCCTTTTCTATCGGCTGGGCGATGCGCCATTCCCTATTATTCACATCGCAAATAAAGCGCACCGCCGAATGGTCCGACGTTTCGTAGTCATTTGCAAATAAGGCGCTCTGTCCCTGATTCACGAAAGTGACCGTTCCTGCATTCGCATCGGTACAAGGTTCAAAGGCATAAGCCAGCGGAATAAAGGCGCGCATGAACCGTTCGAAGTTCGGCACGTTCCCGCCATAAGCCGACACCGCGTTGTTGCGGATATCGTTGTACTTCCATACGGAATCGATTCCCACGGTCCAATCCGCAATCTGGATTTTCAGGTTAGGATCATTCCAGGCACCGTCGCCCTTCAGATCCTCCCCCACGCTACGGATAAAATTTTCCGTTTCTTCCTTGCTTGCCCGGTTCTGGATCAAGGCCGAAATAGCAAGCACGACCGCATCGTATTCCGCGGCCAGCGCGACGGAGTCTATTCCGAAGGCCGCCGCCACTTCACCTTTCGCCTGCATCACCGCCGAATCCATGGGAACATGGTTCATCAGGAGTTGCTCCACCCGGGGGCGAGACAGCAACGTCACGATGTCTGCTCCTGACGGCTCAAGGGCCACCCGCACAGAATCGAGAGTATCACCAGCGCCATCGACGGACGAATATTCCTTCAGAATTTCGTAGACATACAAAGGCGCGCGCACGGTATCGACAACGACAGGCGCCGATGAACCGTGATGGTTTTCCGGCGAATCACCTCCCTCGACGCCACCGGTAGAATTTTCACCAGAACATGCCGACAGTATAACAAAAGCTAGCGGCACAACACACAACCGAATTATTCTAACCAAATCCATTTTCCAAGACATCCCATTTTTGCGAGGTCACCCACCACGCAAGGCATACACTACATCGTCATCGTACCGGACTCAAGGCCCTTTACAGGCACATAGCGCATCTTGCCGCTCGCATCCATGATAATCGCAACTCCAGCAAGGTAATTGATCCACTGCTTGGTATCGAAGTAGCGCAGGTTGACCTTCTTGTCGGTACAGTAGGCCGTAAAAGGAACCACGAAAGTGTCATGAGAAATCCAGACACCGACCTTCTTCACCTTCGCAAAATGCGGCTTGACGATACTCTGCAAGAATTCCTCGCTGCGGTCTTCGAAATCGTAGAACGCTTCCGGACATATTCCCTTGTAGGCATAAGCCGAATTTGTTCCCCATCCACCGCCATTAGCGCTCTTGCAGCTTTCATACTGGGAGCTGTTCTTCACATACCATTCGCCATCCAGGTCTTCGATCGTATTTTCCGAATAGCTCGTCCCGGCACCCGCTGCAATGTTCTCGCAGGTTTCTATGCTTCTCGTATAAGTCGAATTGGCGAAATAGATGCTTTCGCCCTTCAGCTTTGCTCCGACATTCTTGGATTGCGCTTTTCCGCCGTCTGTCAGGTTTCCCTTTTTCCCCGTATCGTTCGTCCTTTCGGCATGGCGCAACAGGAAAATGACCTTTTCACCAGACTTGAGACTCTTGTAGACATCGGCCAAATCCTCGAACTCCTGAATATCGTCGCTGGTCGCCGCACGCCACTTTTTGTTTTCGTAAACATAGTAACGGTCGGTATTGATGCGGCCCACCTTGAGCTGGCCTTCGTACTCGCCCTGCAGACCGTAGGTATCCTTTTCGAGGTCTGTCGCCGCACGCCACTCGCGCGTTTCGGCATCACAGATAAAGCGAACCTTCGGTCCCTGCAAATCGTAACCCGAGACAAAGAAGGCGCTCAGGCTGTTACTGATAAATTTCACGGAATCGGCATTAGAAGCATTGCACTCGCCAAAGTTATAGACGGTCGTCCAGAAGTGTTTCAGGTGCTTTTCGAAATCGGGAACATCACCCAAATGCCACGAGGCGATATTGTTCCGAATGGTCGCGTAAGATCCACTCGTATCTAGCGTCATGAGCCAGTCCGCCAAATCCGCCTTCGCGTTGTTGTCGTCCCAGTTTCCGTTACCCTTGATACGGTCCGCAATCCCCGCGGTATACTGCATCATGTCGTTGCCAGAGCCCTTGCGCTGCATCATGATCGAGATGGCAAGCAGAGCGCCACTGTATTCGTCACCGTCAAAAAGACCGATGTCCTCGGCAAACCGACCATCCGTCGTGAGCGTCTGTTGTTGCTGTCCAAAATTACCCCAGCCAAAACCATTGCCATTTCCACCGGTGCTGGAAGATCCCAACTGGATTTCAAAGGACGCCAAGATATCGCGCAGAGCCTGCGCCTTGACCGCACGGATCGGCTGATTGTTACCGCTATTCTCCACCAGCTTCAACACGCGCGGCGCTTCCATGTGAGTCAGCATGTTCACGTTCACCGAGTCCTTTTCCGTCACGTCGACCACGGCTTCCAGCGTAACGACCGATGCCGACAACCCGCCGGTCAACTCGTTCCTGAAATATCCATTCGCCTGGACACGCAGGTAGGGCGAAACAAAATCAATGCTGTCAAAGCTATAGTTGCCTTCCGCATTCAAAATGCAGGCCTTGTGGGTACGCTTGGAATCGGCCAGATGTTGCGTGCTATCCAGTTCAATCAGCTTCACCGAAGTTCCATAACGGAAGGGTCCCTTTTCGGCAATACCGATAACTTGCGCTCCCACCATGCGGGGTTCCGCCGTATCGACTGCGGCCGTATTGACAGTATTGCCACCAAAGTTCCCCCATGGGGAAGTATTTCCTCCGGAACTCTCTGAAGCATCTTCCTCGGAATCATCCCCCACCGTCAGCACACCGTTGCGGCAACCGACCTGGGAAACCTGGGCCACCATTTCCGCTTCGACCCAGTCACCGCCCAGACAGAAATACAGAATGTTCTCGCTCTGCACCAGGAAGGACTCACCTTCAATCTCGGCAGAACAGTCCGGCAGGGCGTTTACATCCGTCACGACCGTCGTGTCCGTAATGACCGTATCCTCGATTCCGATAACCGGACCCACCGACGAACTCGAAAGCCCTGCCGAAGAACCGCCCTGTACGACGCCGGAACTCGACAGCGGGCGTCCCAATGAATCGAGAACGACGACTCCGCTCGAATTCTTGTCCGACCTAGGATCCGAAGAGGATTCAGAACTATCTTCCGCAGGATTTTCCTCCGGAGACGACGAAGAAGAATCATTGCTCGAACACGCCACCAGAGCACAGGTGGCAAGAGTAAGGACAATAGTCCCCATTAGGCGATTTATTCGTCGTTTCAGCATCATTCAAGCAATATAAAAAGTTTTTCCGTTAAATAAAATAAACCCCCGCCTTACGGGGGTAATCGAGGGATCTTACAGCATCTTTCCCGTTTCGAGGAAGCGACGATGCATCTCGAAAGCCCTTTCCAGGGCAATCGGCATGTGGATTCCCTTGGCATGCTTCAGGCTATATTCCAAAAAGTCCGTCAGCGGTTCGCGGAAATCGGGATGGGCACAATTCTTAATGATCAGGCGCGCACGTTCCTCGGCGGGAAGCCCACGCAGGTCAGCGAGGCCCTGCTCCGTCACGAAAATCATTGTGTCATGGTCCGTCTGGTCCACATGGCTCACGTAAGGCACAATCGAGCTGATGGCGCCATTTTTCGCGACCGAGGGCGTCAGGAAAAATCCGAGGGCACAGTTCCTTGCAAAATCCGCAGCACCGCCGATTCCGTTCATCATCGAGGAGCCCGAAACCAGGCTACTGTTCACGTTGCCGAAGATATCGGCTTCGAGCGCAGTGTTCATCGAGATGACTCCCACGCGGCGAATCACGTCGGGGCTATTGCTCACTTCCTGCTGGCGAAGCACCAAGTGCTTTTTCCATTCGGCACTGTTTTCGACAAATTCCTTCTGCGCCCCTTCAGACAAAGTAAGAGCAGTGCCCGAAGCGACACCGAGTTTTCCTTTTTTCAGCAGCGGGAATACAGCCTCTTGAATCACTTCAGTATAAAGGTCGATGGTTTCGAGGCGGCTGTCGTCGGACATGGCACTCAAAACAGCATTAGCGACTTTACCCACGCCGCTCTGGAATGCAAGCCCCTTGGGGAGCCTGCCCTTGCTCTCTTCGAAACAGATAAAGTCTAGAATGCGTTCGCCGATATTCCTGGAGACTTCGTCGGGTTCCACAAACGGATTCACCTCGTCAAGACGGGAAGTCTCGACAACGGCAATTACTTTATTCGTATCAATCTTGACAAATTCACCGCCAACACGATCGCCTGCGCTATAGATGGGGAGCGGCTTGGCATGCGGAGGAAGTTCCGGGAGAGCTGTATCGTGGATTCCCATAAAGGAATCTCCGAGACGCGTATTCAACTCCAGGATAATCCTCGGTGCCATCTCCAGGTAAGTCACCGAGTTTCCGCCCGAAGTCGAAAGGCACACGCGACCGTCGCCCAGTATCGCAGAAACTTCAATGATGGCGACCGTCGGCGCAGGCACCGCACCGGTACGCACCAGGTAACCCATCTTGCCCAGGTGCGCGTCGATGTACTTGATTTCGCCCGCGTTGATCGCCTTGCGAAGACTCGGATTGCTCTGGTAAGGCATCCTGAGGCTCACCGCACCGGCACGCGCCAGGGCACCGTCGCAGCTGTCGCCCGTAGAGGCTCCCGAAAAAAGCGTAATCTTGAAGGGTTTCCCTTCGGCGTGAAGTTCCTCGGCACGCGCGGCCAAAGCCGTGGGAACTTCCTTGGGGTAACCCGCCAAGGTAAAACCAGAAACCCCGAGCACATCGCCATCGTTGATCATCGCCGCGGCATCGACCGCGCTACACTTTTTCGAATCGAACCAGCTCATAGTGGCGTAAAAAATAATTTTTTAGATTTTTCCGCGTGAAGCATTTCATCAAATACAACTTGATCGGCGTCATGAACACGCTCATTACCTTGGCCTCGGTCTGGGTGATGCACCAGTTGCTCGACTGGAACCTGGAACTTTCCAATTTCCTCGGGTTTATCTTCGGCGCCATCAACAGCTACCTGATGAACCGCCTCTGGAATTTCAAGAGCAAGAACCGCAAGCGCACCGAAGTCATCCGATTCGTCATCGTCTTCGTCGCCGCCTACCTGCTCAACCTCGCCACCCTCGAAGCGACCGTCTACGCCCTCGACACCACCTGGTGCAAAAGCTTCACCAACTTTATTTCTCAGTACATGAAGCCCAGCTTCTTCGCAAACATCGTCGCGAACGGCGTGTACGTCATCGCAAGCTTCACCCTCTACAAGAAGTGGGTATTTAAATAAATGCCGAGCGAAGGCAATAGAGCAACCTCTTTTCGTTAATCGCATATACAAAAAGACACTCGCCTTTGGCGAGCGTCTTTTTCAACTTATGTCAGTCGAAGATTAGAGCTGGAACGGAACCAGTTCTACGCGACGGTTCTGAGCACGACCCTTCTTGGTCTTGTTGTCAGCAATCGGCTTGTCCGGACCGAAACCAACGGCGCGGACGCGGTCTTCTTCGATACCCTTCTGCAGGAAGTAATCCACCACAGCCTGGGCACGAGCCTGAGACAGCTTCTTATTGGTTTCAGCAGAACCAGTGTTATCGGTATGGCCCTGGACTTCGAGGTGAGCAACCTTGATCTTCTTCATCAGGGAGATGATATCGTCCAAGGTCTTGTAGCTCGCCTTCGTGAGCTTTGCGGAACCGGTCTGGAACTGGATACCCTTCTTCAACTGTTCAAGGTCTTCCTTCTTGTTGAGCGGGCAACCCTTCTTGTCGATTTCGACACCCGGGAGAGTGTTCGGGCACTTGTCCTGATAGTCAGGCACGCCATCGGCGTCAGTGTCGAGCGGGCAACCCACGGTATCCACCGGAGCACCTGCCGGAGTCTTCGGGCACTTGTCAAGAGCATCAGGCACACCGTCCTTGTCTTCGTCGGCGCTGCAACCCGTAGAGTCAACAGGCACGCCAGCCGGAGTGTTCGGGCACTGGTCAATACCGTCAGCAACGCCGTCCTTGTCGAAGTCAAGCGGGCAGCCGTTGTTATCCACATTCAATCCTTCCGGAGTGTTCGGGCACTGGTCGGCACCATCCGGTACGCCGTCCTTATCGGTATCAGCCGGGCAACCCGTGGAGTCAACAGTCATACCCTGCTTGGTGTTCGGGCACTGGTCGAGAGCATCAGGTACACCGTCGCCGTCGAAGTCGCCTTCGCAGCCTTCAGCGTTCACCTGGGCACCTTCGCGAGTATCCGGGCACTTGTCAATACCGTCATAGACGCCATCCTTGTCAGTATCCATCGGGCAACCGACAGAGTCAACCTTCACGCCAGCCGGAGTGTTCGGGCACTTGTCGAGAGCATCAGGTACGCCGTCCTTGTCGAAGTCCGGTTCGCAACCGACAGAATCAACAGCGGCACCTTCGCGAGTTTCCGGGCACTTGTCAAAACCGTCATAGATGCCGTCCTTGTCGCTGTCCATCGGGCAACCAACCGTATCGATTTCGGCACCTTCCGGAGTGTTCGGGCACTGGTCAAGACCATCGATCATGCCATCCTTGTCGGAGTCGATCGGGCAACCCACGGAGTCAACCGTAGCGACTTCCGGAGTATGAGCGCACTGGTCCTTGCTATCAATCACGCCGTCCTTGTCTTCGTCCTTATCCTTGTTTGCCATACGCCAGATGAGGGCTGCAGTACCGGCAATCGTCGGGGTCGGAGCGTAACCGTAGGTAAACTTGGTGTCGTGGTCGTTTTCATAGTAAACGAGGTGAGACTCGTTGCTATGCATTTCGTCCTTGTAGTCGTAACCGAGGTTCGCAAGGGTGCGGATTGCGATATCGACGCCCATAGCGAAGTCGATGTTCCACGGCAGGTGGAAACGGAGACCCGGAGTGAGTCGCATCGGGTCGTCCATCGGGTCACGACGGTACTTACCGGATTCAACACGCATTTCGCCGGAGAATTCCACGAAGGCTTCCAACCAGTCGGTAGCGATGTAGTTCACGCCGGTACCATAGACCAGGGTGCTCTGTCCGTCGCCGGCATATACAAATCCAGCATGGGTGTTCCACACGACCGGCACCCCAAGTGCGCCGAAGTTCAATGTGAAGATCAAAGTTCCACCGACGTTCACTTCACCAGAAGTATACGGATCGGTCACTTCACCGTCTTCGCTCAAATACCAGGCATGACGGGGACGCACACCGCGTGCTTCCGTACCGGTCGGGAGATAGACGTCAACCATGGCAGCCATAGCAAACAAGCTTGCTTCGTTACCAACGACATTGGCCTTCAACCAGATGTCGAGGTCGCCCGGCCTAAATGCCCAGATACCGCTTTCGCCACCACCATGCAGGTTAGCATGGTCGTAGTTCATCGGGAGCGATGCACCGAGGTCTAAGAAGTCCAAGAGACCGATAGCGGCATGGAAGTTGCCAGCGAAAGTACCGGACCATTCATGGAATGTATCGTACTTTCCATCCCTCGTAACCGCGCCACCACGGGAAAGGGACCAGGAGTCGAAGGAGACGTCTCCACCGGTACCGATTTCGACACCCCATTGTCCTAGCGTGTAGGCATTGTGTTGATGAATACCGGAGGTACCGCCCATAAGCCCGGACTGGGCAAAGGCGAGGCCTCCCGCGACTAGTGATAATCCAATGATTTTTTTCATTGTATCCCTCTTTGAAAAAAGGCAACTTCAACAAAAACACATTGATTTAATTCAAATACGTCTTTGTTACATTTTACTTCCAATGTAGCATTTTTGACAGATTCAAACCACTTGTGAGTCAAATCACACCCAAAAATCGTGCAAAAAACTGTAAAATTGCAACCAAAAGTCATTGATAGTCATCAAATTAGTGATTATGAACCCGATTTTATCTATCCAGAACATCCGTCGTGACTTCAAAATGGGTGACGAGACCGTCCACGCCCTGCGTGGGGTGTCCTTCGACATATACCCCGGTGAGTTCGTGACCATCATGGGAACCTCCGGTTCGGGCAAGTCGACCATGCTGAACATTTTGGGCTGCATGGACAAGCCGACCTCCGGCGAATATATCCTAGACGGTCAGCATACCGAGAAACTGAAACGTGACGCCCTCGCCAAGATCCGCAGCAAGAAACTCGGGTTCGTTTTCCAGAGTTACAACCTGCTCAGCCGAACCACCGCCATCGAAAACGTGGAGCTTCCCCTATTATATAATTCTAGTGTGTCTGCTGCGGAACGACACCGCCGCGCCATCGAAGCGTTAAAAATGGTCGGGCTCGAAGGCCGCATGAACCATTTGCCGAACCAGCTTTCGGGCGGCCAGCAGCAGCGAGTCGCAATCGCCCGCGCCCTAGTCAACGACCCGGTGATTATCCTCGCCGACGAAGCGACCGGCAACCTGGACACAAGGACCAGCTATGAGATCATGATGATTTTCCAGGAGCTGAACCGTCAAGGAAAGACCATCGCCTTCGTGACGCACGAACCTGACATCGCGACCTTTAGCGGGCGCACCATTACGCTGCGCGATGGACTCCTGAAAAAAGACGTGAAGAACGAGAACGTACAGGACGCCAAGGCCGCCTTTGAAGCGTTACCACCTCCGGAGGAGTTTGAGGAATAGCATTTATTAAAGTCATTCTCGACCAAGCGAAGCGCGGGAGGGAATCCAGAACTTTAGAACTGGATCCCGTCGCCTGACGGCTCCAGGATGACACTTCTAGGAATTAGCTTATGTCTCCACTTACTTTAATAAAAATTGCACTCAAGGCGCTGCTCCGTAACCGCATGCGCACTTTCCTTTCGGTGCTTGGCATCGTGATCGGTGTTGCGGCAGTGATTGCTATGGTCGCCATGGGCGAAGGTTCCCGAATCTCCATCAAGGAACAGATGACCGCGATGGGTTCGAACGCCATTATCATCATGCCGAACCGCGACCGCCGCGGCGGTGTGCAGCAGGAATCTACCAGCGAACTCCTCGAAGAAGCGGACATCATCGCCATCCGCGAAAACGCCACCTACATTGACGGAGTCTCGCCGATGATGACCGTAGGCGGGCAGGCGATTGTCGGCAACAACAACTCCCCCACGACCTTGAGCGGAATTTCCGCAGACTACCTGAAGATCCGTAATTACGAAATCGAGGACGGCGTAATGTTCGACGATGTTACGGACCGCATGTCCAAGGTCTGCGTCATCGGGCAGACCGTCGTCAAGAACCTGTTCCCCGAAGGCGATCCCATCGGCAAGACCATCCGCTACAGGAACATTCCCCTGAAGGTCATCGGCACATTGAAGGCGAAAGGCTCCGGCGATTTTGGACAAGATAACGATGACGTCATTTTCACGCCTTACCAGACGGTGATGAAGCGCTTCTCGGCGACTACGAATATCCGCCAGATTTTCGCGAACTCTATCGGCGAAGGCTATGCCGAAAAGGCGACCGAAGAAATCATGGGAATCTTGAAGGAACGCCGCGGCTGGACAAAGCCCACCGACCCGTTCCGCGTGTTTACTCAAGAAGAAATGATTCAGACCATCACGAGTACCTCCGACATGATCTCCTTGGTACTCACAATTATCGCAGGAATTAGTTTGTTCGTAGGTGGTATCGGAATCATGAACATCATGTACGTATCCGTCACAGAGCGTACTAAAGAAATCGGCCTCCGCATGGCTATCGGTGCCCGCGGCAAGGACATTATGTTCCAGTTTCTGTTTGAATCGGTAATTATCAGCCTGCTCGGAGGCGTTATCGGAATCGCGCTCGGCATAGCCGCCTCCGAAATCGTGAAGATTGTCTTCAACATGCCCATGAGTGTCTCGGTGACCAGCGTAATCGTGAGCTTTGCCGTGTGCTTTGCCACCGGAGTCTTTTTCGGGTGGTACCCGGCCCGCAAGGCATCTCGCCTGGACCCCATCGAAGCGCTACGATTCGAATAACTGTGACATAGGTTACCAAAACTTATATTTTACTTGCAAAAAAGACGAAAGATGCTATATTGAATCTGAATAATCGGAGGATGATATGCATCTTAAAAAGTCGACGGGGGTTATAGCCTCTACCTTGGCCGCTCTTTCTGCAACTGCAGCAATGGCCGCTACCACGCCTTACGACCTGATTCGCCCGACCTGGCCCTTGAGCTGGGACGCGAAGGTCTTCGAAAATTTCGATACGACGATTACCAAGAAAACAGGTATGCTTCCGAAAGAGGCAACGCCCGCAAGCTTCAAGGCAGGCGCCCTGATGCCCGACACCCTGGACCAAGCCTACCTCGACGCCATCAACACCAAGATTTCGCCGATCCGCGTGAACCAGGCGGGCTACCTCAAGAGCGACACGGAACGCCAGTTCTACTTTGTGGGCAGCAAGGCGACGGAATTTGAAGTCGTAGATGCAGACGGCAAGTCGCTCAGCACCAAGGTAACAGGAACATTCACCGCAACCGGAACGGCCACCAAGAGCGACTGGACCATTATTGCTGGTACAGATGCCGCTACAAACGACCAAATGCGCTATAAAGTTGAAATCACCGGACCTGAAGGCAATATCTTTGTCGGCAAAATCCCGCAGAACGTACCTACCGAAAAGCGCCTGCGTATCAAGGTCGGGGACGAAATCTCCAGCACCTTCATTGTGAGCGATGACGTTTACACCATGGCAAAAGACGCCTCCCTGAAGTTCTTTGGCATCCAGCGTAGCGGTAATTCCGAATCGTGGTTCCACGGCCCGAGCCACTTAAAAGATGGTGGCGGTTTCGTCACAGCAGATGGAAACAATAATACAGAAAGTGGTTTTACCGAATCCAAGGCAGGTTCTTTGGCAGGCGGCTGGTACGATAGCGGTGACCATCTGAAGGAATCACAGACACAGTCTTTCGCCTTTATGGCTCTCGCCGTAATGTCTGCAACCAATCCCACTAAGGATGTGGACCACTACGCCTACAACCAAGGTGAATTCGTGAAGACCGACGGAGTGCCCGATGTTTTGCGCGAAGCCAAGCACGGAGCAGACTTTTTCTTGAGGGCTTACGAATTCGCCAAGGGCGTTGTTGACGACATGCCCGTTTCTGTGGGTAACTTCGTAAAAGATCACCATTGGTGGGGACGCCCAGAAGTTCAAGACTATGTAACCGTTACCAGCCGCGGAGGCCCTGCCGAACGCGATGTACGCCTGGGGGAACTCGGCGCCAACATTTCCAGTGAAATTGCTGCTGGCCTTGCCATTCTCAGCAAGGATTACGCCAAATACGACCAGAAGTTCGCGGATAGCTGCCTAGTTGTCGCCGAAAAGATGTATGCCTTCGCCAAGGATTTGGTTCAAGGCAAGACTTTCAAAAACAACAAGATTGCTGCCGGGTGGGGGACAAGCGCCCTCATGGGCAACAACGATTTTGCCGACGACCTGGCCCTCGCCTCGGTGGCGCTCCTGTACGCTACAGGCAAGAAGGATTACGCCGACGATATGATTCGTAACACAGAGCTCTATACAAATCAAAAAATCGGTGAAGGTTCCGGATTCTTTGCAGGCGGTTGGTTCGCCACCCCCGACAAAGCCTTTGAAAAAAAGCCTAAAAATACTAGCTATGCAAATTCCTACGCTTACGCCACCTATGCCTTGTACAAACTAATCCTTGCCGACAAGACCAAGGCTACATCGGACTATGGCCTTACCGAAGAAGAGCGCCTTGCCGCTATCGAAGATTGCCTTGCCAGCATGATTATCAATCTTGGAGATATAAGCGGTAACGGGGCCGGTTCCATCGTTCTACCGACAAATGATGTTAGCTACAAGGGCAACACGGTTAAATACGACCCCACTTGGTACACTATGTTGACTGATCAGGCATGGATTTTCAATGGTTATCAAGCCGGCAACATCTTTGAAGTATTGGCATACGCCGACGTGGCAGCCGATATCGAAAAGCAAGGAATCAAACTCCCGGCCATGGCAAGTACAGACCTCAAGGCAAACGAAATGCGCCAGCTCGGTATCAACCAGTTAAACTACCTGTTAGGCGTAAACCCCTGGGATATTTCGTTTGTGTACGGCATTGGAGACAAGAATGATGCCCACCCCTTCCACAGGGCTGCAAACCCCGAAGGCAAAAATTGGCCGGGCCTCGCTTATAAATACAACGCCCCTGTCGGAGCCTTGGTAGGCTGGCAAGACCCCGCCACAACTTCAATGAATCCTAACAAAACATCTTCAACGGATCTTAACCTAATGAGTTGGGAAAACTTCTACATCTCCGAGGTGACACTCAACGCAGCCACTGTCTTGACATCTGCCCTCACCCTCGTGAGCAATGGTGGCAGCGACTACTACGAAAAGAAGTGCGATAACTGTGATACCACGGAAGCCTCGCCCTTCTCCAACGAGGTTTATACAACGGCATACCACTACACGATCAATAAAATGGACTTTTTTAATGTTCAATTCGTCAACGAAACCCTAGAAGATCTCGATAGCGTTGTTGCCTATATCTATTTTGATGCAAGCGAAGAAGATATTGACGCTTGCGGAGCCATATTCGACAATGACATTTGTCAAGCCTACGACATCGGCGGTTTTAATAAAGTCTGCGATAATGACCGAGAACTTAGAAACCTTTTGAGAAGCACCCCTCCCGTAAAGGTTGAAGACACCTACAATAAAGACAAGAATACCTACACTTGGGCACAGGCCATCAGTGTCGGCACCATTGGCCTTGGCGGCAGACTTCGTCTTGACATCGGAATTTCTTCTGGAACCAAGGTCGATGGCAAATGTGAAACACTCAGAGAGCCTTCCAAAGTCAAAGTCACTGACGGCTGGAGTTTTACCGCCCACTCTGAATCCAAGGACGCCCCGGCCTACGACGGCGCTCCTGACTGGGACAAAGACCAGGGCGATATTCAGCAGCCGCCTCGTGACCCGTACATCGTCATTCGCAGCAAGGGCAAACTGCTGTGGGGGTACGGTCCGGGTGAAACCACCAGCGACCGCGTCGGTTTCGTGAAGCCTGTTGAAATTGCAAAGGCCCGTATGCAGGTTGCCAAGAACAAGCTCTATGTGCTTGCATCGGCTCAGGGCACCAAGACCGTGAAGATCTTTGACCTGCTCGGCAACCAGCTGATGGCTCAGGACTTCTACGGAACCCGCACCGAAGTGAACCTCGCCAAGCTCCCGCACCGCGGCGCCCTGATTGCAAGAGTCACGCAAAACGGCAAGACGCTTGCAACGCAGAGCATTAAGATCAAATAAGAACTTTACATTTTTTGTACTTTCGTCATGCCCGCCATCAAGCGGGCATTTCCTTTATAAAAATTTTGTTTTAGTAGAAACGGAGATTCCCGCCTTCGCGGGAATGACAGACTCAACGCATACAAGTAAAGTCAACTTTTTTATTTTTCACAGAACACTTTCGAAAATTTTTCATATATATTTAGGGCATGAATCTGCTTGAATTTTTACAACCGATGCCGGTCGTGGGCATTCTCCGCGACATTCCCCAGGGCGCCGAAGAATCTTGCGTCAAGACCGCTCATGAATGCGGCCTCAAGGCGATTGAAGTCACCATGAACACCGCAAACGCCGAAAAGATTATCGCAGACCTCAAGGCCGCCGCGAAGCATTACGGTATTGCCGTAGGTGCAGGTACGGTCCGCCACGGGAGCGACCTCGACAAGGCCATTGCCGCAGGCGCCGAATTTATCGTGACGCCCAATACGCGCAACGAAATCATTCGCCTTTCGGCCACGGCCCGCATCCCGATTATTCCGGGTGCGCTCACCCCCACCGAAGTGCAAAAGGCATTCGACCTGGGCGCCACCGCCGTGAAAATCTTCCCGGTGAACTGCGTAGGCGGTCCCGAATACATCAAGGCGCTGCGTGGGCCGTTCCGCGACATTCCGCTGATGGCATGCGGCGGCGTGAACGCAGAAAATGTCCAGTCCTACCTTAAGGCCGGTGCGAACCTGGTTTCGTTCGGAGCAAGCATCTATGACCCGAAACTCATGGCCGCTGGCGACTGGAAGACGATTGCAGATAAGTTAAAGAACCTGCTCGCTGCAATTAAGTAGCAAGGTCACTTCTGGATTATAAAACAAAAATTCCTGCCGAATGGCAGGATTTTTTAGTTCCTGGATCCCGTTCGCCACTTCGTGGCTCCAGGATGACGTATACAACAGAGTCATCCTCGACCAACGGGAGGGGATCCATAGACACGCCCATCTGAAACTCATTGCGGTTCCTGGACGACTTATAAAAAAATTCCTGCCGAATGGCAGGATTTTTTTTTGTTTCTGGATCCCGTTCGCCACTTCGTGGCTCCAGGATGACTTAAAGACACCCGCCGGGTTTACTTTTCCATTTCCTGCTTCATCTTGTACATGGAAACGTCGGCGCTGTGCAGCATGTCGTCCATTTCCTTGTAGTCTTCGGCAGAGTAGGCAATGCCGTACGCAAAGGAGGCGCGCTTGTCCACAATCGTAATTTCGGACACGGACTTCTGCATACGTTCGGCGCAGACCATGGCACCCTTCTTGTCGGTTTCAGGACAAATGACCAGGAACTCATCGCCACCCATTCTAAAGAGCTGGTCGGTTTCGCGAAGGATTCCCTTGATTGCCGAGGAGACCGAACGCAGGAGCAGGTCACCCGCCTGGTGACCATACTGGTCGTTCGTCGCCTTAAGACCGTTCAAGTCAAAATAGATAATGGCGAACTGCGTGCCGTAACGCTTGGAACGAGAGAACCATTCGCGCAGCGAGTACATTCCGTGACGACGGTTGAAGCACCCCGTCATGTCGTCGGTCAGGGAAATATCGCGCAAGTTACGGAGCGAACGAGAAAGACGGATATGCACGTTCACGCGAGCAAGCAGGATTTCGGAAATGGCGCTCTTGCTCACAAAGTCAGACGCACCTGCCTGGAATCCCTTGGTCACGCTGTCGCTATCTTCGCGGCTCGTGAGGAAAATAATCGGAAGGTCGTCCAGCGGATGGCGCTGGCGAATACGGAGGCAGACATCGAAGCCGTTCATGTTCGGCATATTGATATCCAGAAGAACGAGATCCACGGTGTTGTCCTTCAGGAACTCAAGAGCATCCTTGCCCGAATTGCAACTGGTAACATCGTAGCCCACCTCGGTCAAGAGGTGTTTCGTTTTCTCGATAACTTCCTTGTTGTCATCGACTATCAAAATTTTTTCTTCGACCATAAACCTCCCCCAGATAAAAGGGTTACAACACTAAAATAACAAAAATTCTAACGGAGGCGCCTCGCGGATCAGCCCAAGTCCCGCCGCATGCTCGAAAAACAGCAAAAGCGATCGTTTGCGTTCTTCGGTAAAGCGATAATCCAGCGCCGAATAATAGTTCTCGACCACCGAACGGGGAAGCTGCACCGGGTAACGTTCAAGCCAGCGATCTAGAGCCCGCGAAGGATTTGTCCGAAAACTTTCGATACTTTCACGCGTCGCCTGCAAGTACATTTTGAGAGTATCCCGCAATTCCGGCTGCAAGGCCGACTTTGAAACAATCCACGCTCCAAAGACAAACGGCACGCCCTGCCAATCCTGCCAAAGGGAACCGAGGTCATAGTCGAACGCAAAGCGGTGACGTTCATTTTCTTCGAGCGCTTGGTCGCCAATCAAGAGGCAGGCATCGTCAGAAGGCTCGTAGGCTCCCACCCCATAGACAGGCTCCACGCCGAACCGTTCACGCATCAGAATTTTTAACAAATTCACTGATGTCATGCTCTGCCCCGTCAAGCGGACTGTCCGTCCGTCCAAATCCTCGATTGGGCGTTTTGCATACAACTTAACCGAACGGACTTCAAAGGAGCAGGAAGTGCATATATCGGGAGCAAGAACGAAGGCGCCCGGTTTTTGCGCAAAGGTGATCGAAGAAGCCGGAGACAGATGGATCGAGCCGTCCTTGAGCCCCGCACAGTGCGCACTCGGAGGGCCGTCCACAAATTCCACGTCGGCAAGGCGGGACTCGCGACCAAGGAAGTCATGAAAAAACGGCGCACAGACCAAAAAAGGGATTCGTCCAACTCGTAAAGCCATATAAAAAAGTTAATTTTTCGCCACGACCTGCAACAGGGTCAAAAATCAAATAACAGAAGAATAACCGAAAAATGGCTAAGGTATAATGGCTGTATTTCATGTGAAGAAGACCTCGCTCGGCGACGACCAGACTTCCCTGGTTTTCAAGGGCAAGATTGTTGAAGGGCCCATCAGCAAGGGCATGACTGTAGAGATCCCCGTCACTCAAGAGGCGGTGGTCAAGATGAAGATTTTCGATGTCGTCCTGTTCGAAAAGCAGAAGGACGAATCCAAGAAGGTTGGACTGGTAGTCGATTTCAAGGACCTGCCCGATGACATGGAAGTCATCATGAGCCTGAACATCGCCGAAGAAGACCTAACGATCGTGAACGAGTAAGGCAATTCCGCCTTTTCAAAATAACGGATGATACAATGATTAAAGAAAGACTGCGGGGAGTGAATTTGGGTGGCTGGTTCAGTCAAGTAGACTGCATCCAGGAAAAAGATCCCGTAGGTTTTCCAGGGATCATTGAACATATCAAGACATTTCTAGGCGACGCGGATTTCAAGCGCATCCGCGGTGCGGGGTTCAACCACGTGCGTCTGCCGGTGGACTACTTCAACCTGTTCGAAGAAGGAAGCCTCAAGCCGAAGGACGACGTATTCGCCCTTCTGGATAAGGCCATCAAGGACATCCAGGCAAACGACCTCGACGTGATTCTCGACCTGCACAAGTGCCCGGGACACGACTTCCATCTGGGTTCGTACCAGGAACAGCCCTTCTTCGTGAGCGCCGACGCCCGCAAGGACACCGCCAAGGTTTGGTCCTTCATGGCCGAGCGCTACAGCGGCGAGTCGCGCGTAATGATGGAACTCCTGAACGAGCCCGCCGCCGCAGACTCCCTGGTTTGGGACAAAGTAAAGGACGAAATTTTCTGGGCAATCCGTAAGCACGCCCCGAAGAACACCATCGTGGTTGGTGCCAACAAGTGGAACAGCGCCCGCGAATTCAAGTACCTGACTCCGCTGGACGACGATAACGCCATCTACAGTTTCCACACCTACACCCCGGTCACGTTTACACACCAGGGTGCCGCCTGGATCCGCGACCCGTTCTTCAAGATTGAACGCCCGTGGCCGGGCGACTATGCCGCCCCCGAGCAGGGCGGTACGACACGCCTCGACGTGGAATACGGCAAGTGGGACAAGGCCCGTCTCCAGGAAAGCATCCAGAACGCCCTTGACTTCCGCGCAAAGTACGACCTGCCGGTCGCCTGCAACGAGTTCGGCGTATACGTGCAGGTGCCGCGAAAGTACCAGCTCGCATGGATGAACGACTTCATGGAAATTCTCCGCGACGCCGATGTCGGCTACAGCTACTGGAACTACAAGAACCTCGACTTCGGCCTTGTATCCAAGGGCGAATCGCTGCACCAGAGCCTCAAGCAGTACGACAATCCGGACAGGCTCGACAGCGAACTGATGGAACTCTTGGCAAAAGGCTAACAGGCCATAAGTCACAAACATTAAAGGCGCCTCGCGAATGCGAGGCGCTTTTCTATACCCCCTTAAAAAAGGAGACCCCCGACCAAGTCGGGGGTGACAAGTTGAATGGTTTAGACGACTTCGGCGAAGCCGTAACTACTTTCCGGCAGCCTTCTTCTGCATTTCGCGGCGCTGGGCTTCGGCGAGCATACGGGCCATTTCGAGGCGGCTGTCTTCCTTTTCCTTGCGCTTGGTTTCTTCCTTGCAGTTCACGCACTTGGTTGCAGTCGGAACAGCAATCAGGCGGGCCTTCGGAATGAGTTCGCCACACACCTTGCAGACACCGAAGGTACCCTTCTTGATGCGCTTGAGCGCCTCTTCCAGGTACACCAGGTACTTGCCTTCGCGGGCAGCCAGGGAGAAGTTCGTTTCCAGGGCGTTGTAGTCGGTCGCAAGGTCGGCACTGTTGGATTCACCACCCTCGCCTGCCTGCGCCTGGTTCTTGAAAGTTTCCGTCTTGTCAAAATCGGTCTGCGCCGTCACAATCTGGCGACGTTTTTCAATCAACATATCTTCAAAGAACTTCAGGTCCTCATCACTCATCTTGACGGGTTTCTTTTCAGCAGTTTTCTTCTCAGCCATGGTATTCTCCTTGGTTGCAATTACGCGTTTGTTCCGATAGAATGATAAATAACTTATTTTTTCGAAAAAGGGTAAACTTTTTTTAGAAAATATCAATATTAATGTCGAGACCGTTCTTTTTAATGTCGTTCAGCAGGGAATCGACGTTCAAAAGCAGCTTGTCGAGCGCCTTATTGATAGGAGAATCCTGCTGGAGCAGGAGCCCGGCGGAATTGTCCCCCTTGGCAAGCTTCTGCATGATCTTCTCCGACTGGTCCTTCAGAACGCCCACCCTCGACAGCAATTCCTGCGTACGGTCCAACAGATTATCGACTTCATCAAGCTTGTTTCCTGCACGGGACGAAACACCATTCAAAGCCTCCTGCGCATTTTCCAGGGAACGGTCGCACTTATCGAGCAGGGACTGCACCTCGCTCTTCCAGTTGCCGACATTCCCCTTGGTCAGCCGCGCGAGCCTGTCCGCCTTGCCGGAAACGCGGTCAATCTGCTTGCCCGCCGCCCCTTCGGAAATGGAATCCATAAGGGCGGAGAGTGTATCGCGGATTTCCCCGGCACCGTCCAGAATCGCCGTGAGTTTCTGCCCAACGCCCGTCATGCCCTCATCAAAGACACCGAACAACGTATCGCCGTTCGAAATAAGCCGCGGGCTGTCTCCTGAAAGAACATTCATTTCGCGTTCGCCCATGAGTCCCGAATTAATCAGCCTGAATTCCGAATTGTCGGGAATCTTCGAAGTCGCGAGAACTTCCGCCGTCACGTAGACCGCATCGTCGGTCAGCTCCACCTTGGTAATCTGGCCGCACTTGATTCCCCGAATGCTGACGGCATTGCCCGGAGAAAGAGTTCCCACCTTCTGGAAGGAAACGACAAAGACATACCTTTCATGATAAGGGCTGGAAGGATGGAAAAAGAACCATGCTCCGCAACAGAGCACGACAATGATCACAAAAACGACAAACGGTAGCAGGTTCTCTTTGATGAGCCTTGTGAATCTATTCATAGTAGGACCAATTCTGATTGTCGAAATCTAACAAATCATCGACATACTCACCCTTGGCCTTGGCCTTAATCTTTTGCATTAAGGCCTCATTGAAGTCCTGAGCCACGTTCTGGCCGCTATATTTCATCAAGGTATTCATGGCGATTACCTCGGAAATCACCGTAAGGTTCTTGCCGGGCGCCACGGGAATCACCACCTTCGGAATCTTGACCCCCATAATTTCTTCTTCCTGCTCGTTGAGCCCCGTGCGATCGTAGCCGCCGTCGCGCTGCCACTGCTGCAGTTCCACGATGGTTTCGATCTTTTTCACCTTGCGAATCGCGTGGATACCGAACATGGAGCGGATATCGAGGATTCCCACGCCGCGGATTTCCATGTGGTGCTTGATCAGGGGGTCGGGTCGGCCGATAATGGCTCGCCCGACGTTACTGATGTGGACCACGTCGTCGGCCACCATACGGTGCCCGCTTTCCACGAGGTCCAGCACGCATTCGGACTTACCCACGTTACTGTCGCCGATATAGAGCATGCCCACGCCATAGACGTCCACGAGGCTACCGTGAATCACGGCATGGGGCGCAAAGAATTCTTCCAGGATTCGCTGGGCAATCTTGTTAAACTCGTAAGTGTGGAGCGTCGTCGAGAACAGAGGGATGTTCAGACGGTCGCACATCGCCCGAAGTTCCGGGTGCGGCATCTGCGAATGCGTCACCACCCACATGGGCGCCTTGTATACAGACAAATTCTCAAAGACCCTGGCGCGTGCCTCGGGCCCGATCGATTCCAGATAGTTCCATTCGGTATGTCCCACCACCTGAATCTGCTGGGAACTGTAAACCTTGGTAAAGCCCGCCATCGCAAGGCCCGGCCTATGAATGCCGCTCTCGGCAATAGGCGCCTCTAGACTCGATTCGTCGGAATGGCAGGCCATCTGGAGGTCCTTGCCATAATGCAAAAAAAAGTCCCGCACCAGGAGACGTTCCCGGTGCAGGATCTTGATGTCTTTTAATCTAGACTCAGCCACGATTCTTTACCGGTTATACAACGTCGGAAACGGGCTGGGCACGGTGATCGTTCTGCTTATCGTTCGCCTTCTTGAGCTGAACCTTGATACGTTCGAGCGTCACGTCGACGGCCTTGCCCATGTTTTCTTCGTCTGCGGAAGCAACCACCTGGGAGCCAGTAATGTTCACGATAATTTCGCAATGACGCTGATGTTCTACTTCGTGGTCAAGAATAACGGAGGCACTGGTGATATTCGGGTAGAAACGGGCCAATTTGTCCATTTCTTCTTGAATGCGATCCTGAAGTCCGGCAGAAGCGTTGAAATGACGAGCAGAGAACTGAATATCCATATTAATAACCTCCATAGAAAGGGTTCTTATTGTATTGGTGGAACTTTTGCTCCACGTCTAGAGTATATACATCTTTTTTTGTACAAAAACAAAGTTTTTTTGAAAAAAATTCAAAAAAATTATTCCAAGTTGGAATAATGCCGCCTAAAAGGAGCCTAAATCAGCTTTTTTCGCTGACTTGCCGGCAGAATCCGCAGTTCCTTTTCGCGGTACTTGGCGACCGTACGGCGCGCCACCTGGATTCCCTGCTCGGCCAGCTTGTCCGAAATGGCCTGGTCAGAAAGGGGCTTTTTCTTGTCTTCGGCATCCACGAGCTTCTTGATGGCGTCCAGAATGGTCGCCGAGCTAAGTTCCTCGCCGCTTGCGCCGGGGAGACTATCCTGCTTGACACCCGAAGTGAAGAAACGCTTGAGCTCGTAGACTCCGTAAGGCGTATCCACATACTTGCCGTTGATGGAACGGTTCACGGTACTCACGTCGCGCTTGATATCGTCGGCGATGTCCTGCTGCACCATGGGCTTCAGGAAGGCGGGGCCCTTGGTGAAGAAATCCTTCTGGCGCTTGAATATCGCGCGCATCACAAGTTCCATGGTCGAGTAGCGATTGTCAAGCGCCTTGATGAATTCTACGGCCTTAAAGAGGTGCGTGCGCACGTATTCCTTGTCGGACTTGGAGGCACCCTTGTCATCCAGAATCGCCTTGTAGGTCTGGTTGACGCGGAGGCGTTTCTGCATCGAGGAGCGGACCGATTCCACTTCCATGCGGCCATGCTTCTCGACGACCTTCAGGTCGGCAGCCACGGTCTGGATGCGGGCATTCGACAGCTGGAAGCCAGGATGCGGATTGAGCCTTGCAAAACTGGCCACGGCCTGTTGCACCTCCTCGGTCGATACCCCAAGCGCCTTGGCGATTTTCGCATAACGTAACGAAAGAAGGTCCTCGTAACAGTTTTCGAGAATCTTGATGCCGAGCGGCGGAAAATTCGGGATGGCGTAAGCCTGGATCATAAAGCATTCGCGCTGGTCACGGGCTCCGATACCGCGCGGAGTAAAGCCCTGCAGCACGTGGAGCGCCTCGCGCACGGGGAGCGAACACTCTTCGAGGGACTTCTCGCCGCGGAGCATCGTCTCGATTTCGTTGACCAGCGGGTCCTGCGATTCGCGGATCAGCGACACCTCCGAGGACACTCCCTGCAAAAAACCGTTTTCGTCGAGGGAATCGATCAGGTATTCCACTAGCTGGCGGAAACGCTTTTCGGAGCAGCCTTCCTTGGAGAGCTGTTCCAATTGCTCCTTCGTGCCGGACCACAGCAGCAACTGGTCGCGCAACTTGTCCTGAAGGCTCTTCCCGTAATCCTTGATGGGGCGGTCCCATTCGTCGTCCGCATCGTTCGACGGGGCATTCAGATCCTTGAACGGGGCGTCCTCGTTCATGGAGCCGTCCTTCAGGTACTGCTCGTAGTTGATATCGTCGCTGCCGGAACCGTCCAAAAGCTGGCTATCGCCCACGGCGCTGTCCTCGAGCGAGGAATAGTCCGCGGAATCGTAATCGTCGAAATCGTCGGGACGGTCGTCCTTGAGTTCCGCCCCGGAATCCGGAAGCTCGTCGTCGTGGACTTCGCGTTCGTCCATCGGCGCGGAATCGTCCAGTTCCAGAAGCGGGTTGCTTTCCAGTTCTTCCTTGATCGCCGTGTCGAGCTCCAGGGAATTTTTCTGCAGAATGGTTACGAACTGCCGTAACTGCGGCGAGAGCGTCTGCTCCAGTCGTTGAGAAGTTCCAAGTTGCAATCCGAAATCCATAGGCGATAAGTATAAAGAAGAATTAAAAAATGGAAAAATTAACCTAGGCTGAAGCTGTCTCCTAGGTAAATGCGGCGGGCTTCAGGGTCGTTCGCAAGATATTCCGAGGACCCTTCCGTAAGCACCTGGCTCTTGTACATGATATAGGCGCGGTCGGTAATCGAGAGCGTCTCGCGCACGTTGTGGTCGGTAATGAGCACACCCATGCCGCGTTCCTTGAGGCCCGAGATAATGGACTGGATGTCGGCCACGGCAATCGGGTCGATACCCGCAAAAGGTTCATCGAGCAAAAGGAAGGACGGGTCGCTCGCGAGGGCGCGCGCAATTTCCAGACGGCGGCGTTCACCGCCCGAGCAACTCATGGACTTGGTCTTGCGGATGTGCGTAATCTTGAATTCCTCGAGCAGTTCCTCGAGACGGCGCTTGCGTTCGGAACGCTTCATGCCCTGCGTCTCGAGAATCGCCATGATGTTATCCTCGACGGAAAGCTTGCGGAAGATGGAAGCTTCCTGCGGCAGGTAACCGATACCGAGGCGCGCACGCTTGTACATCGGCTTGTCCGTCATCTCGATGTCATCGAGGAAGATGTGCCCCGATTCTGGACGAACCATGCCCACGATCATATAGAACGACGTCGTCTTGCCCGCACCGTTCGGCCCGAGCAGCCCGACGATTTCACCCTGCGACACGCGGATGGACACGTCGCTCACGACCTGACGACCGCCATAGACCTTTCTCAGGTGTTCCGTGCGAATGGTACTCACTAAGTTTTTCATGGTTCCTTCCTGCTACTGGAAGAATTTACTAAATCCGACGATTCTGCATTCTTTTTATCGATCTTTTTCTTCATTTTGTCAAGAAATCCGCGTTTTTTTGCCGTCTGCACCAGCGCAGAATCGTTCGCGGCGGTCGACTTGTGAAGCGAATCGTTTGCGGCCTTCGCCCTTTCCAGGGAATCCTTCAGCGATTCCTTGCGGAGGCGTTCCGTCTTTTCCATATCGATATAGCGGCCGCTCGCCATGTTGCCGCCACCGAGAAGCCGTAGCGACTTGACCGCGTTCTTCTGCGCATCGAACAGGATGTGGATCGTATCGCCCGTCGCCTCGTTCTTGCCAGCGACCGAACGGTCCTTCTTCACGTAGAAATAGGTACTCTGCGCCTTGCCCGATACGACCGCCTTATCCATCTTGCCCTGGTTGAAATACAGGTCAAGACGGTCGCCATCCATCAGGTTGCGGTAATCCTTGAGGTCATCCTCGTAAAAGAATCCGCGGGCATTCAGGTTCACATAAAGACGTTCAATCTTGTCGTTGCTGAATTTCGCATACAACGTATCGCCAAAGGCCTCGGTCACATGTCCCGGAGCATTCTTCTTGGCCTCTTCCTGCTGCACGCCATGGGCATTCCTGATTACGAGGGCGGACCGAAGCGACTTCCCTGTCGAATCGAGTTCAAGGAAAATGGAATCACCCGTCAGGTGGTAATTCTTCATGTCGCAGGTCGGACTACCTTTCAGCGAGAACCAGTTGTTCTTATGGTCAAAGAAGCCCGAATCGCAAGTGACGACCATGTCGTTCTGGACCAAACGCACATGCGTCATCGAAAGCCAGTCATTCAGGCGGTCGAAATACCCCGTATCGCCCGTAATGATCATATCCTTCTTGGCGATGCGCACGTTTTCATAGGCTTCGGCAAATGAATTCTTCTTGTTGTAGACAATGCGCTTCGCCGAAATCGTCATCGTATCGACCGTTCCGTCTTTCAGCTTCTCGTACTGGTAAAGCATCGGCTTTTGCGGCATCGTGAGGATTTCTTTTTCGCGATCGTATTCCAGGTACTCGCCCGTGAACAGGTACGTTTTTGCGGAATCGCCCGCATGCACGTCGCCCGACGCGGTCGCAATCCCCTTTTTCTTCTGGTAGAAGCCGTTGTGCGCGTCGATGGATCCGGACGGATGCGTAAAGAGGAATCCTCCGCTGCACTGCACCGACTCGGCATCCTTATTCCAGAAGGCGCGCTGCGTGCGGAACTGCACGCTGTCGTGTACAAAGTGTACACGACCCTGCAAGAGCAGGGTACCGCGCTTGCGGGCGACAGCAAGGCTGTCGGCGTGCCTCATAATCAGTGGCGATGACTGGGCGGCGGCGCTTGTCGCGAGGAGCGCGACAAGCAGCAGCGGCAAAAGCCTACGCAGCATATTACAGATCGGGGCGCCCACTAGTCCACCATCACCTTCGCCTTCGGGCGCTCGCCGCTCTTGGCGGGGTGTTTCGGCAAATCAGGCCTGGCTTTTGCCGATGCAGAGTCCGGGACGGACTTCGCCGCCTTCGGTGCTCCGGCATCTTTTTCCGGCTTCGCAGGTTCAGCCTTCGCCTGCGGTTTCTGCGGCGGGTTTTGCTGCGTATTCTGTTGAGAATTTTGTGGCGAAGCTTGCTGCGGATTTTTCGTCGGGGCAGCAGAGGCAGAACTTGCGGGAGTACTTGCGGGTGTCGCCGCCTGCGCACTGTCGCGCGTCTCGATTTCCTTCGCCTGTTTCTTGTCCTCGTCCTTCAGGCGCCGGGCGGCATCCTGGAAAATTCCCGTCACGTTCGAAAGGATACGCCAGTTGTCCATGTGGGCGTCGCTCACGAAACCCTGCCCCTGCAGCACGTCGCCTTCTTCGCTCACCACGCGCACGTAGCTCTGCGTCGTCACCAGGTTGTCCTTCTTGTTCCAGATGAGCGAATCGGAACGCACCGAGGCGCCCTTGGGAGTAAGCGCATACACATGTCCGTAAGCATAGACGTAAGTGAACTTCAGGTCCATGCGTCCGGAATCCGCTCGCAGGAAGGCGGTACGTTCGCCGAGCGAATCGTAGATATCCACCAGCACCGGACGCACGAAAACGACCTCCTTGTCGCTCCAGCGTTCCAGATAGGCGGTCTTCAGCTTCCAGGCGAGAACGCCCTTGTCGTAGCTGTCCATCAGGGTGGTATCGGTAAAGAGCATTTCCGGGCGTTCCACCTGGACCCACGGCTTTTCCTCTTCGATTTCCTCGCAGGCCGAAAGCAGGACGCATAGCACAAAGAGGACCGATGCAAGCACCAGTCCTTCAATCATTCGTCTATGCAAAAAACGTGCCACGAAAAGCAATTTAGAAAACGCACGACGGGGCGTCGTTTCCCTTTTTAGCCTTGATTGGCTTCAAGCTTGCTAATTTCGCCCGCCTGCTTGTCGCAGATGTTCTTCAGGTTCTCGATTTCGGCGTCCTTCTTGGCTACTTGGTCCTTAAGGTCTTCGCACTGGGCGGCGTATGTCTGCTTGGCCTCGGTCTGGGTCTTGAGGTCATTCAAAAGGCTGTCGGCGGAATTGCGGAGGCTCTGCACCGTATTTTCGGCATCCTTGAGGGCGGCGTCGCTTTCGCAGGATTCGTCTTCGTCGGCGCAAAGATCCTTGATTTTCTTGGAAACAGCAATAGCGGCAGCGGCACCTACGGCAAGACCAGCAATAAAACTAGAGGCTTTCATATTAAACTCCTTGGGATTATTTTCCCTAATAATATATAATTTGAAATTAGCAAAAACGCAAAAAAAAGAACTTACTTGGTAGAATTTAGAGCTTAGGGAAGTATTTTTTCGAAGCAAAAGACCCCCAGGATTGCTCCTAGGGGTCTTTGCAGCGGGAAGAGCGAGATTCGAACTCGCGATAGGATTAAGTCCTATACGTCCTTAGCAGGGACGCGCCTTCGGCCAGCTCGGCCATCTTCCCATCTCGGGGACACAAATTTTAGATAAAATTCGGCAATTTTTCAAGGGTAAAGAAGCAAAAACCCTAAATTTCGCCCCAAAAACGCACATTTTTTTACAATTAGCGAAGTATAAAACCAAAATTTCTAAATTTTTAGTATGCATCTCCTTAAAAAATTGCTCAAAATCGTGGCCGCATTCGCCCTTGTCGGCCTGATTTGCTGTATTCCCGCCTATATCGTCGTCTTCAAGATCCTGCCGACCCAGGATCCGGACAACCAGTTCAACCGCGCAACCATCCTGCAAGTCCTTTCGGGCGAGACCCGCGTCTACTATAACGACGGAGAACAGCTCCTGGGCGCCTTTTTCGATGCAAACCACCGCGTGTACGTGCCCTACGGCGACATCCCGGCAAACATCGTGAACGCCCTGATCGCCGCCGAAGACGCCGGCTACTGGAACCACAACGGTTTCAGCATCTACGGCTTTACCCGCGCCATGGTCTCGAACCTGAAAAGCGGCCACATGCGCCAGGGCGGATCCACGCTCACCCAGCAGACCGTCAAGAACATTTTCGGACGCGAAGAAAGGAGCATCAAGGAAAAGGGCAAGGAGCTCATCAACGCGCTCCGCATGGAAAACCATTTCAGCAAGGAAGAAATCCTGGAATTCTACCTGAACCAGTTCCACGTTTCGGGTACCGGGAAAGGCGTCGCCATCGCCGCGCAGTATTTTTTCAACAAGGACCTCAAGGACCTGACTCTTGCCGAATGCGCCTTTATCGCCGGTTCCGTGAAGGGCCCCTTCAACTACGACCCGTTTATCCAGCGTAATGCCGAACGCCGCGAGAAGGCTCTTGCCCGCGGCAAGGAACGTCTGGAATATGTACTCGGCCGCATGGTCGAGGAAAACTATATATCGCAAGAGGACATGGACGCCGCACTCGCGAAACCGCTCGAATTCAACCACGGCAATTTCCGCTTCAGCGTCAGTACGATGCTTGACCGCATCGAGGAAAAGCTAGACGGAGAATTTTTCCAGAAGAAATTCGAGGCCGAAGGAATCGAGGACTGGCGTAAGGCGCAGCTCTCGATTACGACGACCGTGGATGCAAGGAGCCAGGACGCCGCGAAGACTGCGCTGCAGGCAAACATCAGCGGACTCCAGATGCAACTGGGCGGTTTCGTGCTCCCGAAGGCGCAATTCGCGAACCGCGCCCAGACGGCTCGCAAGGGCGACTACCTGTACGGCACCATCGACAGCATCACGGTCGACGAAAAGGGAAGCCTCAAGTCGCTGACGCTGGGATTCGGCCAGTTCAAGGGAATGGTCTCCGAGGCAGCCGTCAAGGACTTTGCGAAAAAAGCCGGCGGTGACGTGAACAAGATTCTGGCACCGCAGCTCAAGAAAGGCGCTATCCTGCTGGTGAGCGTCATGGACGACAAACTGATAGACGGATTCGCACAGTGCCAGATTGAAACGGAACCCGTGCTGCAGGGCGGACTTTTCGCCATCCAGAACGGAAACGTGATCGCAAGCCAGGGCGGTTTCCACAATACCGGATTCGACCGCAGCTTCAAGGCGGTGCGACAGCTCGGTTCCAGCTGGAAGCCGATTCTTTACGCCCTTGCGCTCAAGTACCACTGGCATTACCTCGACATGCTCGAGAACGACTTCAACGTTTTCCAGTTCGTGAACCAGTTCTATTTCCCGCGTCCCGACCACAAGAACAAGGGTGATGTCGTGAGCATCGCCTGGGCCACGACGCGATCCGAAAATATCGCGAGCATCTGGCTCCTGGAACACCTGCTCGACAAGGTTCCGCTCGAAGAATTTAACGAAGTGGCCGCCGCCAACGGCTACGCCCGCACCGAAGACGAAGACACCAAGAAATACTTCGAACGCCTGCGCGACAAGTTCGGGCTGATCCTGAAAGAAGATGTCAAGCGCGAAATCGAATTCACCAAGGCACGCGACGCCCTCGCCGAACGCTACAGGAACGAAGGCAAGGACGACAAGGCGCGCGACGTGATGAACCTGCGCTACGGAACCTTCAACGATATCGCTATCAAGCAGGCGAAGAAGGATTCGAAGATTATCGCCTTCATCAACCACAACTACAAGCGCTATGCGGAAATCCTGCGTGAACGCCAGGCCCAGGAGCTGGACCCGACCGCCGTGCTCACGCCGCTCGATTCGGTGGTGCTGTACGACCACTTTACGCTCGCCGACATGAAGCGACTCTCGACGATGATCGAACCGGTCGACGGAGAGGCGGACTATCTTGATGCCGAACATATCCGCTACTGGCCCGACTTCCGGCGTTCACTTTCGTTCGCGGAATACGCGCGGTTCGCAAAAGAAATCGGCATCCACCAGAAACTGCAGAAGGTGTTCAGCATGCCGCTCGGCGTAAACGACATCACGCTCGCCGAGATTTCCACCGCCTACCAGACGATGCTCACGGGCAAGGTCTTCAAGTGCCTGGACGGCGACTGGACCGATCCCTGTTTCATCAAGGAAATCAAGAACCGGGACGGCAAGGTGATTTTCAGGAACAAGACCGAAAGCAAGGTCGTGCTCGGCGATACGATTACCTCGCAGATGGCGGTCATGTTACATTCCGTGTTCGTGAACGGAACGGCCCGAAGCCAGTACACCAGCATGACGGTGACTTCCCCGGACAGCGCCATTACGCTGCGCTACCCGGCACTCGGAAAGACCGGAACCACCAACGATTACCGTAACGTGGCCTTCATGGGCGCGCTCCCCACTTACGTGAACGAGAAGAACGGCATCTCGACGGATTCCGTGGTCGCTATCGGAAGCTACGTGGGCTTCGACGACAACAAACCGCTGAAATCCGGACGCACGCGCATTGCGGGCGCAAGCGGTGGCCTTCCGCAGTGGGCTGATTTCGCGAAGAAGGAAATCGAAATCCTCGGCATCCCCGAAAAGATTGACTTCCTCGACATCTCGATGCTCGCCGCAGGCGAAGTGCCGCTGGTACTCCCCAACGAACGCGGCCAGCTGACGGTGGACCCGATGACCGGAAACATCATGGCAGGCGCAGATGCGGCCCAAGGACGTCCGCTCCCGTGGATCGACGTCCCAGGTTTCACCCCGCCGCAAGTGCAGAACGCAGCCGCAGAAACTGCCGCCGAAAACGGAATCATGGTAAGCCTCCCGATGCCCGCGACAGAACAGGCCGCCACGGCAGAACCGCCAGCACCATCGGAAAACACCGAAGCCGCACCGCAGACAGCCTCGGGCGAAAATGCAACGACAGCGGCACCGCAAGCTGTGGAAAACACGGTCGCAACGGAACCGGCTACCCCGAACGCCGCTCCGGCGAGCGCTCCTGCCGAAAACGCAGCCGCCACGCAACCCGCACAGCCTGCCCAGCCGAAGGCAGCCGCCATGCCCAAGGATGACGACTGGGACCTGCCTGCAGGATTCGACAGCAAGAATGCCTTCGTGCCTATCGAAGCGGAATAACCAGTTTCTTCCTGCTCCAACATTTTTACACTCTTACAAAAAAGACCGTGGCTTCAAAATCGCCACGGCCTTTTTACGTTGTATAAGTTGGATGTCGAATCACTTCACCGTCACGCGCATCGCCTTGGAAAGGCCAACTCTGCGCACGATGTAGGCGCCGTTTGCATAGCCCGCCTGTTTGAGGGTCGCCGAGAGATTCGTTCCGACATTATCGATGCGGCCGAGGAACTTGCCTGTCGCACCGAATACGTTGTACGAGGCATTCTGCTGCGGGGCAAGACTAATTTCTTGAGCAAGCTTCAACGGATTATTCGGATCTTCGAACTTAATCCAGTCCACGTTCAGATATTCACCCGTAATGAGAAGCTTGAGTACATGTTCACCCTTCTTGAGTTCCACGGAACCGAGTTCCGTTTCCTTGTAGACGTCGAACTTTTCTTCGTCGGTCTTTAAGCCAGTAAGCGATTCCGTAACGGGTTCGCCATCGACAAACAACTGGAGGCCCGCCGTCTCAAAGGGTGTCGCCAGATTCGCCGTGATATCGTACTTGGCATCGGCAGCGACATTGACCGTGTATTCGAGCCATTCATCCGCCTTCGTGTAGCCAATTGCATAGCCTTCGCAATCCTTGGTATTGCTTTCGTCGGTGCAACCAAAGCCAACGACATCGACTTCGTCTTCGCGGTAGGCCTTGCCCTGGTTTTCGCGGTCGGCATCGTAGAAGGCCTTGTTGTGTCCGCCTTCGTCATAATTTTCAGCCTCAATGACTCCCGGAACCGTCGCCGCGACACCCTTGTACGGAGTCTGCGGAACGGCAGTTTTTTCGCTTTCCATGTACCAGTAGTCAAAATCGAAACCGCCCTGTTTCACTACAAAGTAAAGGTCATCAACCCCGGCAGCGTTTTCTACATCAAAGGAATTTTCTTCCCACTTGGAACTTGCAGGCACATTGATGGCGGCAAGCAAGGCGCCCGTCTCGGAGCCCGCATGAACTTCAAGTTTGCCGCCGTTGCCCTTGGTGCAAAGAATAATGCGGTCGGCACCGTCACCCATATCGACAGAACGCACCTTGGTATAGAAACCAGTACTCATTCCGGTCAGGTAGACATTACCCGATTCCACCGCCACATGGTTGATGATGGTATAGTTGCCGCCATCGGGATCACGCGGCTTGTCGACAGTCATGCCGCCTACCCATGCCTTGGTTTCAGCTTCGACGCGCTCGAACGGGTCCAGGTTCTTGATCGGTTTCTTGACGCCATCGTTGGTGGACTTGATGGTCGGAATAGAACCGTCGGCATTCCAGGTAAATTCCTCGATTGCAGTAGAGCGGCTGTAACCGCCACCGTTCACGTTCTTCTGGTTATGGTAGAAGAAGAAACTGCGCCCCTTGAAATCGATAAGGCCGGAATGGTTGGTGAATGCCGTATTGTTGCCCTGGTCCATGATGACACCTCCCCAGGTCCACGGGCCCGTCGGGGAATCACTCGTGGAGTACGAAATCTTTTCGGGCACGCCGTGGGAGGCATAAATCATGTAATACTTCTTGCCGCGCTTGTGAATCCACGGACCTTCGGTGTACTTGGAATCCTCTCCGTTCGGAGCGAAACCACGGCTCATGTCGGTCACCTTGATATCGCCATCGAACGAAATCATGTCTTCCTTGAGTTTGGCATAATAAAGCTTCGGGTTGCCCCAATAGAGGTAAGCCTGTCCGTCGTCGTCAATCCATACGGTCGGATCAATGTAGTCCCAGTTCGGACCCGCAAGGTGCTTGCCGTTCAAAGCGTCCTTAAAGGGACCTTCGGGCCTGTCGGCCACGGCCACGTTGATGGCGCGACCACCGCGGGTCGATTCCACGGTCACGTAGTAGTAGTACTTGCCATTGCGACGCACCACCTGGGCAGCCCAGTCACCGTTCTTCTTGGCATTTCCGCCAAAGTCCTCGTTCGAAAGGATGAGCGCGCCACGGTCGGTCCAGTTCACCATATCGGTGGTGCAGGAGACGCGCCAACCGTGCATGGTAAAGAAGTGGCCGCCTTCGTCGTTGCCGGTGTACACGCAGACCGTATCACCGAACACGACCGGAGCCGGGTCCGGCGAATAATAGGTCTGGATAATCGGATTTTCTGCCATGGCCGAGGTGCAGAGCCCGAAACCAACAAGGGCTGCTGCCACCTTTATGCTCTTCGCCAATTTCATAATTTATCCCTTTTCGCCCAAACAGGACGATTTTCTTAACTCACCAGTATAAAATTATCCCCAAAACGCGCAAAAAATCCACGCAAAGGGCATCTTTGCGTGGACAAGTTATCAATAAATGGCGATTTTTAGCCGAATTTAGCCGTTTTTCACTTATTTGGGCGCGAACGGGTGTGAGCAAGATATGCCCAGTATTAACTGGGCATATTTGCGAGAGTAAGCGCTCCGGGGACGAATTCACTTATTTGGGCGCGAACGGTCCTGTATGCAATCTAGCCGCTTCTTCGCGCATGCGCTTACGGGCGCGTGAACCGGGGCGGTTCCTGCCGATAGTGCGGTGGCCTTCCTGATTCTGAGGATTACCGCCGTTCGGCTTTTCGCGATTTTGCGGAGCCTGCTTCTGCTGATTCTGCGGTTTTTGCTGATTTTGCGATTTCTGTTGATTTTGCGGCTTGTCCGGCGCCTTGGAGGCGTTATGCTGCGGGCGCGGGGCGTTCTGCAGGTCGCGAGCATCCCGTTCCTGGTTTTCGCGACGGTCGCGGTTTTCATGACGATTCTGCCCGCCACGGTTCTGCTTATTGCCGTGACGGTTGCCTTGGGGGAATCCGCGGCCACGGGCGTTGCGCATTTCGCTTTCGGGAGTCTCCTTTTGCGGAGGCGGGAGCTTCTCGAAAATAGCCTTGTCGCCTTCGGGGATACTGATACGGGTCAGCTTCTCGATGGCGCGAAGGTCCTGTTCCTCGTCGGGAGCGCAAAATGAAATAGCGATTCCGTCTTTCCCTGCGCGGGCGGTACGACCGATGCGGTGCACGAAAGTTTCGGGGACATCGGGCAGGTCGTAGTTGAACACATGCGACACGTCGTCCACGTCGATTCCGCGGGCAGCGATATCCGTCGCGACCAGTACGCGAATTTGTTCGCACTTGAAGTTGCCCAAGGCTTCTTGCCTGCGGTTCTGGCTCTTGTTGCCGTGAATCGCGGCGCACTTGATGCCCGCCTTTTCGAGTACGCGCGTTATCTTGTCTGCACCGTGCTTGGTGCGGCTGAACACCAGTACCTTCTTCATCTCGGGATGCGCAAGCAGAAGTTCCTTGAGGAGCGCTCCCTTGCGGCGCTTGTCGATACGGTAAAGTTCCTGATGGATGCGTTCGATGGGCGTGCTCTGCGGCGCCACCTCGACCCGCACCGGGTTCGGGCGCAGAATCGTCGCGGCAAGCTTCGTGATATCGTCGGGCATAGTCGCGCTGAAGAACAGGTTCTGCCTATTCTGCGGAAGGAGCGCCACCACCTTGCGGATATCGTGGATAAACCCCATATCGAGCATGCGGTCGGCCTCGTCGAGCACGAAGAATTCCAGCGCCTTCAGCGAAACAGCCTTCTGGTTGATAAGATCCAGGAGGCGGCCCGGAGTCGCCACCAACACGTCGACACCGCGGATCAGGTTGCGCTTCTGGCTGACATCGCTCACGCCACCGAAAATGCAAGCCGTCGAAATGGCCGTAAACTGCGCATACTGCTTAAAGCAATCCTCCACCTGGATCGCGAGTTCACGCGTCGGCAAAAGGATCAGCGCACGGCAAGTCTTCGGAGCACGGAACTTGCCCGAATCCAGCAACAGCTGCAGAATAGGGAGCGCGAAGGCAGCCGTCTTTCCCGTACCCGTCTGGGCAATGCCAAGCAAGTCCTTGCCCTCGAGTAAACTCGGGATGGACTTTTCCTGGATGGGGGTCGGCTGTTCGTAACCTACAGCGCGAACAGCACGCTGCAAGGGATTAGCGAGAGGAAGTTCCGAAAAAAGCATTTTTTTAGACGATTACTTCTGCAAATTCAGGCTTGCGTTTGCGGCACCGTACAGGCTGATGCTGTAATCCTTGATGATGTACACCGGGATCTTGTTCAGGAGCGGACGGATGTTCGGGTTGTAGTTCTTTTCGAAATACTTCATGAACAGGTTGTCGCGTTCAAGCCAGCGGAGATCCTTCTGCACGGTACCACCGGCGAGGTAGAAACCACCCAGCGGGAGGAAGAGCGTCGCGGCATCACTTGCAAAGCGGGCGAGCATCTTCACGAACAGGCGCATCATCTCGGCTGCCACCGGATCGGTGTCGCTTGCGCGGCTGATGTACTTCGGACGGTCGTTCGGTTCGGTTTCTTCAATCTTCTTGAAAGCGTCGTTATCAGGAACGCCACGGGTTTCCTTCCACCATTCATACATATTGCGAAGACCCATGCCGGACACGAGCGGTTCTACGCCGGGAACTGCACCGAGTTTCTTTTCCATATAGTCGTGGAATTCCTGGGAATCCTTGTCGAACGGGGCAAACGTGGAGTGGCCACCTTCGGAGCAGGCCGGAATATACTTTTCGCCGTCAAATGCGAGGAAACCGACGCCCATGCCGGTACCCGGGCCGACAACGGCCTTGGTCGTCTTCTGCGGGGCGGGCTTGCTGCCGTCGGTATGAGCCAGCTGATGAATCTGTGCAGGGTCATTCACGTCGAGCGTCGGGATACCGTAGCTGATGGCCATGAAGTCGTTAATCACGAGCGTAGAGATTCCCGTTGCGGCGGTGATGGCCTCGCCATCGACACTCCAGGGGAGGTTCGTCATGACGCACTTGTTGGCAGCCACGGGGCCCGCGGCGCTGATGCAGATGTGGGAAGGCTTGAGGTCTGCACGGCTTTCTACGGCAATGCGGAGCGTTTCGCGAATAGGTTCAATCAGTCCGCAAATGTCCTTGGACGGGCAATCTGTTTCAAGAATCAGCGTAAACTTGCCATCCTTGTAACCGACCATGCCGAGGTTCGTGTTCGTGCCACCAATATCGCCAGCCAAAACGAGGCGATCAAACTTTGCATCGGGATTAAGCCATTTGATTTCCATAGAAAACTCCAATTTTTTTTACAAGATAGTTAAAGTCCACATTTCAAGGGCTTGCCGTGAAGCTCCCTGCCTTTATTTTCGGGCACATTCCGCAAGAACTGTTCGAGCTTGATCCCTTCCAAATAGCTGCGAATCATGGAATTCAGTTCTTTCCAGACGGGAAGAGTCACGCAGATGTCGGCACGTTCGCAGGAGTTCTCGGAATCGTCAAGGCACGCCACAGGAGACATCGAGGTTTCCACCAGCGAAAGGATCTGCCAGACGCTACAAGTCGAAGGTTCGCAGTTGAGCCTGTAGCCGCCCGCCTTTCCGCGGGCTCCCGCAAGCAACTTCCCACGCACCAATGCGCCCAGGATTCCTTCGAGATACTTCTCGGAAATCTGCTGGCGTTCGGCGAGTTCCTGCAATTTCACGTAATCGTCCCTGCCGTTCTTCGCAAGGTCAATCATCACGCGAAGCGCGTAGCGTCCTTTAGTCGAAATTCTCAACCCTATTCTCCTAGATATTCAACAGCGAAAATCAGCGTAGAGCCACCAGGAATCGGGCCTGCACCGCGGGCACCATAGCCGAGTCCGGGCGGGACAACCAGGATTCTCTTTTCACCGGGAAGCATCCCCTGCACGCCGAGTTCCCAGCCGCGAATGACGCGACCCGCACCGAGCGTAAAGGCGAAAGCCTGCCCACGATCGCGGGAACTGTCGAACTTGTAACCGTTGGTGAGCCAGCCGGTGTAATGCACCTTCGCCACGTTACCCTTCTGTGCGGGTTCACCTTCGCCCTGCTTGATTACCGCATAGCGGAGTCCTTCGGGGCCATTTTCAAACGTGAGCGCCGTGGTATCGGGGAAGAAATCCATGTTCGCGACTACAGCCTCGTCCACTTCGGAGCTCACCAGTTCCACGCGGAAGACCAGGGTCGAATTCGAGGGGATCATCGAGTAGGCCGTCGCGCCGTAGCCCATGGCAGGAGACACGCGGAACCAGCGGACACCGCCTTCGCGCATGCCCTCGAGACCGACTTCCCAGCCCTTAATCATCTTGCCTGCGCCCATCACGACCTGGAGCGGCTTACCGATATCCTTGGAGGAACCGAACTTGCGGCCGGAAAGGAGCCAACCCGTGTAATGCGTCTTGAGCACGGAACCCACCACAGCGGGCTTTCCGCCACCGACCTTCTCGTCGTAAATCTTGAGGCCCTTGGCCGCTTCGCGCCACTTGAGGCCCTCGACATTCTTGGGGAACACGTCAGGTTCCATCGGCGGGTCGGCGCTTACCAGTTCCACGATAAAGAACAGGTCGGAATATTCGGGAACGCCTTCAAGGGAATTTTCGCCATAGCCCATCTGGTACGGCACATAGAGCTTGCGGATTTCACCGGGCTTCATACCCACGAGGCCCTTTTCCCAGCCCTGAATCACAAGGCCCACACCGAGCGTAAATTCAAGAGGTTCGCCACCGGGATAAGACTCCGAGAACAAACGGAAACGGGAATCCGTCGGAGCCGGCGCAATGGAATCAACAAAGGTCAACGGGGCTGCGGCAGAATCCAGGGTCGGATCGGCAACCGGCACCACCTGGGCAACGGTATCGACAGCGGCCTTGGAATCCTTCTTCGACTTGGACTTCTTCTTGGATTTCGCGGACTTGTCCAACAATGCGGTCGTGTCAACTTTTGTCACACCAGCAACCTGGTCGGAATTAAAGTCGTTCGCAAGGCGGAGGGAATCGGCGATTCGCAGGGAATCCGCCAGGCGGACCTTTTCAGCCATAATCTTTGCACTGTCCAGATACACGTAGCTCTTGTAATGCACCCTGATGAGCTGTCCTGCCCGAATGGAGTCCCCGGAGCCTTCCTTGACAGTCTCGACCTTGAAAGGAATGGCAAAACAGGCACTGCACATCAGCAACACAAGAAAAATCTTCAATTTCGACATAATATCTCCTGCCCCACAATTTAGAAAATTGCTAGTTTTGAAGGGTAACGAATAATGGAATAAAATATGCTATCAGTCATTATCGTCATCGTGATCATTGTATTATCCGTGATACTCGCCGCTATCGGCGCGTATGTGATTATCCATAGCTCCGACGAAAAGGACGAACCGAAGCGAGTCATCGATGTTTCAGGCCAGTACGCCGTTGTCGTACGCCCCGCCCGCGAATCGCTTGCTGCAGTAAAGCCCTCCGAGGCATCGCTCAGGTCCTGGCTCGACACGCAGAACCTGCCGCCCGAAAAGAAAGAGGAACTCATCGCCCAATGGAACGCCTCGATGGAAGCCACCATCCGCACCATCGACGAAGGCGACAAGAACGGCACCGCCACCTACCGCATCGAACTCGGCCCCAAGGGCAAGGAATACGTGAAGTTCGTGAGCGACGAAAACTTTATTACCCGCGAGCAGATCCGCAACCATGCGGAAATCCTGCCGCCCTATGTACTCGGCTGCGATTGCAGACTGTTGCCCAAGCAACCCTGGGAAAACCCGAGCAAGTCCGGCTGGAAGGCAGTCGTCCCTTCGCACGGCAACCACTACGACGTCCCCGACTGGAGGCACCTTGCGTAAATCGTTACTTTCTGCACTTCTTTTAGCGCCCGCGCTGTCTTTTGCGGCAGGCTCCGCCATCATCACGCTCGAAATGCCCGTCGGTGCACGCCAGCTGGGTATGGGCGAAGCAGGTGCCGCCCTTGCCGACGACCCGACGGCCATGTACTACAACCCCGCCGGTCTCGCCTTCGGTCCCCTGGCCGACGAATGGCGCATGAGCTACCCCGTCGAATCCAAGAACGCCCCCTTCTTTACGAGCATGGCGTCGCGTTCCAAGGACGGATTCTTCAGCAAGAGCGAACTCTGGGCAGGTACCGCCAATGGCATCCAGAAGTTTGACGGCGAACAGTGGGTCGACTACCACTCCATCACGCTGCAGGGCAACGCCAAGGTCCGTGACGCGGTCAAGGTCTACGTGGGTACCGAGCATGGCCTCGACGAATACGTTCGTCAGGTAAAGAAATTCAACGACATCAAGACGGCCGACGACGAAAAGCACGTGGTCGAAGTCAAGATGCCCTGGAACCTGATCGTGAAGGACACCATCACGGCAGTCCTCTACGAAAGCCGCACCGAAAAGCTCTGGGTAGGTACACCCAAGTCGCTGTACCGCTTTGACGGCAAGGCCTGGAAATGCTACGACAGTGAACTCGGCAACCACCGTATCACCGCCCTCGTTAGCCAAGGGGCCTCGATCTGGATCGGTACCGAAGACGGTCTGTTCGTCTACCGTAACGGACAATTCGAACAGAAGGGCAAGGTGCTCCCGAGCCAGAAGGTTCGCGCACTCGTGTGGTCCGAAAGCCGCAAGGAACTTTACGTGGCAGTCGAAGGCGCGGGTATCGCAAGGCTCATTCCGAAAAAGAGCGTGAACGACAAGGACCGCTGGAGCCTGTTCAATCAGGAAGACGGCATCATGGACCTTTCCCCGACCGCACTCGCCGTAGACAGCTCGGGACACGTATGGGCGGCCCATAACGGAGGCCTCTCGCACTTTACGCTGCGCAAGTGGGAACAGGTGCAGTTCGCCGACAACAAGGTGAACGACATTTCCGTGGACCAGCGCGGCGGCATCTGGATCGCAACCGACAAGGGCGTATGGCGCCACCTGCCGGACTACGCCACTGCAAGCGGCCGCAAGGCGGAACTTGAACGCGGCTCCGCCGAAGAAGAAGGTTCCACCAAGAGCGAAGACGAATGGATCCACTACCACAGCGGCAACGGCCTTTCCACCAACAAGGTGTGGGCAGTACTCCCGCAAGGCAACGACGTCTGGTTCAGCACCGCAAACGGCATGGAACAGTTCAAGGACGCCGATTACCAGATCATGGCCTTCTACGAAAAGCTCCTCCCGATCCTGAACATCCCCGACCTGTACCATCTTTATGCAGGCATGACCATTCCACTGAACGATTGGGGTACACTCGGATTCTTCGTGAACTTCGTGAGCTTCGGTTCTACGGTCGCCTCGGGTGACGTGGATGCCGATGACCTCGTGGCCTACAACAGCTCCGAAATCGTGGGAGGTTTCAGCTACGGCACGCGCTTCCCGAACGACTGGGGCCTCGGCCTTTCCATCAAGTTCTTCTACTCCGACTTGAGCTCCGGCGCCGCCGCTGGACAGGAAGAAGCGACCACCTTCGGTTACGCCTTCGACATCGGCATCCTGAAGAAGAACCTGCTTGTAGACAAATTAAACTTCGCCCTCGTGCTTGCAAACATCGGTCCGAGCGTCTACTACGTGGACAAGACGATCGAAGACCCGATTCCCCTGACATGGCGCCTCGGACTTTCCTACGAACTGTTGAGCCTCGCCGACTACAAGTGGACTATCGTCGCCGACTACAACCGCGAAGTCGTATATGACGACGACAAGGGCAATCCGGAACCGTTCTACATTTCTTGCTGGAAATCCCTCGCCAACCCGGAACGCGGCGGCGACGGATTCGGAGCTGTCAAGAACTCCTTGCTGCAAGGCGTGTTCAACCTGGGTACTGAATTCGTTTACGCGAACACGATCGCACTCCGCGCCGGTTACCTGTACGACCAGACCGGTAAGCGCAACGAAGTGGACCTCGGTTTCGGCTTCATGCTCTCCGACGTGCTGCAGTTCGACTTCTCGACCATCAAGGACGTAGGCGACAACGACGGCGTTCGCGACGGCCAAATGCGCTTCGGCATGCTGTTCAAGTTCTAACAAAACGGGCTACGCCCTACACGACAGATTCAAAAAGAGTCTAGAAAACAAAATGAAAGTCAGGCGAAAGGCCTGACTTTTTTTGATGAAAATATTTTCACGGAAAACGAGCTATTCCACGCGAAAACTACTCTATGCGTTCAAGGATAATAAGGGCACGTTCCTGCGTACTGTTCGGAATCGTGTAGAAATGCTTCCCTACAAACTTGTAGCCGAAATCTTCGGGATGGAAAGTCTTGAGTTCGTCGGCCACGGCGGGGCCCTTCATGAAGAACACGCGGCCGCCCACCTTGAGCGAGTTGGCGATACGCGGAAGGGTCTTTTCCATAAGTTCAAAGGCGCGGCTGATGACACCGTCCACGGGGATGGTCATGCTGCGGCTCGTCACCTTGTGGCCGAACACGTCGATTCCCTTGAGGCCCATCTTCTCGATGACCATGTTGAGGAAGTTGATGCGGTTCGGGCGCGGTTCGCAGAGCGTAAGGCGGATGGAGGGATTCACGATCTTGAGAGGAATCCCCGGAAAACCGGCACCGCTGCCGACATCGATCATGCGAGCAGGCCACTTAGGCACGTAGGCATTAATCAGCGTGCAGTCGGCGTAGTGGCGTTCCACCATCGTCTCGAAAGCGTTCAGGCGAGTCAAATCCTGGTCGTCGTTGTTCGCACGCAGCAGCTGGTGGAATTCCCAAATCTGCTGGAGCGTTTCAGGCTGCAGTTCTACGCCGTAGTAATGCAGCAACTTGTCGAGGCCCGCAAGCGAGGGCGTGACGCGTTTGCCGTTAAACAGCGGGAAGTCGGTACGGGGCGCCTTGAGGTGCGGCACGAAGTCGCGACCTGCTGCGGACGCATTGCGGGACGGTTGACGGGAACCTGCATTTCGAGAAGATTGCCGTTGAGATCCGTCGCGAGACTGCGCGGATTCCCTTGAAAACGGTTTCTTGGACCAGTTACTTGCCATAACCACAAAAGTAGAAATAAAAAGGAGCCCAAAGGGATAATTTTCAGGAATCGTGCGTGTATAGTATAGAGGAACTCCGAAAATGAGAAAACTATACTGCGCAAGAATTTTGTTCGCCGCCCTTGTTTGGGCACTTGTCTGGTCAACAGTCGCCGCGAGCCAGTCACTAGACGAGGCAAAGGTTTTCGAATGGTGGGACAGCGGCGTCATCGATGGCGACGAGGCTCGCGAAATCCTGGACCTTATCGAAGAAGGCAACTTGCAGGAAGCATGTATGCTCGCCGAAGTGTACGCCCTGGAAAGTTGCGTAACTGAAAAACAGCTTGAGAAACAACACCGCAATGCATCGGCCAAAAAAAAATTAAGGAAGGAATCCACTCGCACCGAGGACACGCACACCTCAAAAGAGAAAGTCACACGCGCTCAAAAAAAGGATGCCCGGCCGAGCGTGATTCCTCACGGGCATATTGAATGGCGAGGCCGGACAGATTCCCTGGGGCACCTGGAAAGCGAACGCACGGAACTGCGGCTGGATTTTTACCGCTATTCGTTGCGGCTCGGCACTCAGTCGCTCTTGACTTACAGAAACGCAGGTAGCGAGGCACACCTGGGGCAGATTTCGACAAAGGAACTTCACAGCAACATTCCGCTCGACACCTTGTGGGGCACGGCGGCGTTTTATCCCATCTGGAAATTCAGACTAGGCGCGCTCCTGGACACCGCCAAGACAACACGGGCAAGCCTCGGTTTCGTTTACGATAAGGGGACGGAACTGGAACTTGCATACTGGCGGCATCAGCACACGGGTACGAGCGACTCCTCGGAACCATACGGCACCGAAAGGCATTCCATCTCGGCAGCAGCCAAGGGGAATTGGGGAAACGTTGCCGCCTGGTGGATTCCCGAAAACGGACATGACATTCCCTTAATCAAGATACAGCTCCACTACCGGGAAAAAACAGATCTCGCGACTGTCGCGTGGAAGGCGGATGCCTACCTGCACGGAGATTCATTGCCGAGAGAAGCCCACCTGAGTTCAACGATTGCAAGCAGCCGTTTCTGGGGAAGCCAGACTCTGGCGGTGACCGCGGCGGATTCGTGGAGGAGCAAGTTCGGCGTAAATGCCCGCACCATCATCCCCCTCAGAAGCGACTCCAGCAAGACGCGAATGAAGGCATCGGCGGCAACGGGTCCCGCCATCCTGCGGAGCGAAGCGAGCGCAACCTGCTTACAGGCAGAGGAGCGCTGCAGGCAAAACGACCTGGCACTTAAAATCCGGTCGACCTGGGATATCGAAAGCGGCGAGCAACTCGCATTCAACGGGAAAATCCGCGCGAGGCACACGAGGGGAAAAGGATTCGCCCCGCCTCTTTATGAGGCGGGCGCCACTTACGCACTCGACTCATTCAACAGCGCGGGTGTAGCGGTCGCGATTCCGAAGGGATCGCCTGCCCGCGAGCTCCAAGTTCGCAGTTCCACCGAAGTAGGCACCGACTTTTTGCAGCTGTCGCTCGCGGTCACGTTTCGGCGTACCGCCGAAACCCCGCTCCACCCCCTACATGCAGCATTCTTCGCCAGATTTATTTTTTAGGTGCGGCTCCACAAGGCGCAATAAGTCTGCGTGCGGGCCGAAAGGCGTTCATCCTTAAGGATTTCGCGGATCTGCTTCTTGTCGAACCATTGCGCCTGAATTTCCTCAAGTTCCGAATCGCTCGGGCGGATTTCCCCTCCGGCCACGCCTACGACAACCACGTTTCGCTCGTTAGAAAAGCCCACTGCCGAATAGCTCGGTTTCCATACTTCGTCGATGCGCTTCAGCGAAAGCCCTGTCTCCTCGCGGAGTTCGCGGGCAGCCGCCTCTTCGTACGTTTCGCCCGGATCGATCAATCCCGCCGGGAAATTATAGATGCTCTCGCCGACCGCCATCCGGTATTCCTTACAAAGTAAAATCTTTTGACCGGTGCAGTCATGCATAATCATCACGACAGCATGTGGCTTCTTTTCAAGCATATCCTTGAGACCCGTGATGTCGGGATTGCGGCTAATCATCTCGTAGGTCTTAGCCTTGCCACTGACCGTCCTGTAATGAATGTCGTAACGGGTAATAAACTTGCCCTGATGGACCTTTTCGATCGACTCGAATTCCATAATCACACCCCTTGAATGGTCTCGTAATAAATGCAGTCATGCGCACACGCCCCCTTGAACGCACCATCGCAAATGGGCATCTTGTAGAGCATCTGCGCTTCGTCCTCATTGCGGGAAATTCGCTTGCGCACATAGCCGATATCCTGGAAATTAGCCTCTTTCCCCTTGATAAGCGCCGCGCAGGTATTAATCCAAACCACGTTGCAGTCTTCATGGGCGCAAAGGTCAAACGAACGGCGGAAATCGTAGGAACCTGTCGAAAACGAGGGCACGATAATCAGCGTGAGCTTGAAGCAACGCATCAGCTGACGCATATACTCGGTTTCCAAGAAATCTCGGCAGACCATAATCGCAATGCGTCCAATGCCTTCAAAATGCAGAATGTTCACCACGAGGTTCGAATTGATCTGCTCCAGATAACCGACTCCGTCGAATTCCTTGCGGAACGGATTCTGCTTGTTCTGTTTGCAAATCACGTTGCCGAACTTGTCCATGACCGTAACGACATTGCGGTTCTTTTCCCAATACGACGGCAAAACAATCAGCGAAGGAATCTTCTGCGCCTCTGCCGGCTGGAGCGACTTTATTTTAGCAGCAACATAACCCGCAGTCTCCGCATTTCCCAGAAGTTCCGGAAACACGACGATATCGCTTTCGTTTTCGGCTGCGGCCCAAATCTTTTTCCAGATGAGTTCGTTATCCGCTTCAAACGAAGGATTTTCGTAGGCAATGTTGAAATACTGGACCTTGTCCTTGTCACTCAACTTGACCTTGAAATTCCGCTCACGCCTTAAAGGAGTCGCCGCAATCTTCACGGCGTTGCGTTCCCTAAACCGCGGGAACAAATCCTTCTGCAAGAAGTAATGTTCGTCGATCAGTTCGCCCAGCACCGAATTTTCAATCAGCAAGATATTGTACAGAAAACTTTCAAGATTGTTGTAACGGTGCACCAAGCGATGCTTGCGTTCCCAAATACACGAGCAGCGCGGCAAAATTCCAACGCCCACCGATTCGCGGTTCGTATTCAGGACTATCGAAAAACTTTCCTGTTCAAATTCAGCAATCGCTCCGTTCAGCAACTGAACCATGGAATGATCCAGAATCTGCAAAAGTCCAAGCATCGCATAATAATCATCGTTTTCCGTAAAGCGCCCAATGAGCGCCTGCAGATTTGAGAAAAATTCCTCGGTCAAGTCAGCCGGTGCAAGCTCACGGATCGATTCGTTGCCATGACCATCCAGAACGCCTTCCGGCTTCGCCAGGAACAAGGATCCGACCCCCGCCTGGACTTCCTTGTAGATACGTTTCTTTTCAGCAGGAGAAACGCAACTGTACCTCACAAAGAATTCTTCGGAGCAGGAATTCACGATGGTCGCACACAATTCCGCAACAATGTTATAAAGGTTCTGCATAAGTAGTAACTAAAAAATAAAAACAAAAAAAAGAAAAAGGGAAAATAGTGGTGCACTCGACACAAAATTTGCAGCCCCCGCGTGTGAGCAAAATCACACAGGCATTCGCCGATAAATAAGGCCTTAGCCGATGTATACAAACCTGTTTACTTCGGTAAACGCGATTTTCTCCATGGACATAGTTTTTCCAGACCTGAAAATCTATTTTATAGGCACCCAAACACTCCCTGACGGCCCTAGGTTACCTCCTTTACCCGGGGCCGTCCTTTTTTTTCGGCGGACTAAATTCTATTTTTTCGCTAATGATTATTGCAACCATCATCGGGGCAATCGCCTTTCTGCCCTCCATCGCCTTGAACATTGCGCTCGCCTGTGGAGCCCCGCTCGGCGCCTACGCCATGAACGCCCGCTACAAGGTGATTCCGCCCGAGGTCCGCAAGGCTTTCATCGTGCCGACCACGATGCAGTTCGTCGCCCTTTTCGTGTTGCTTTCGGCGGGGCATGTTCTGCCCGAGATTATCCCGTTTATGGTGACGCGCATTCTCGCGTTCTTCTTTGCGCTGTACCTCACGTTCTATACCGCGACGGTCCTCTTCAGCACCGCCCACAAGGAACGCACCGTGATGGGAAGCTTCGCCGTCGTGACTAGTATCTGCTTCTGGATTACGGCTTTTGGCACTTTAAGCTGGGAGTAATATATGGCCGAAAAGGATCAAACGCACATTGTTCAGCGCGAAAAGGAGATGCCCGACCAAGTCGGGCATGACAAAGGCCATCCCAAGCATAATTACCAGCGCGACCTGGATTACATCATCCGCAGGCTGGAACGCACCGGCGAAGTGCCGACGCTTTTGCTGCATGCCTGCTGTGCGCCGTGCAGCAGCTACACCATCGAATACCTGTCGCAGTATTTCAAGATTACGCTTTTCTACTACAATCCGAATATCGCGCCTGACGAAGAATACCGCCACCGCGTCGAAGAAATCAAGCGGTTCGTTGCCGAATTCAAGACGAAGTATCCGGTCACGCTGATTGAAGGTGAATACGACCCGAAAAAATTCTACGACACCGTCCGTGGACTCGAAAATGAGCCCGAAGGAGGCGCGCGCTGCCGCAAGTGTTTCGAGTTACGCCTCGCCGAATCGGCCCGCCTCGCCAAGGAACTGGACTGCGAATACTTCACCACCACGCTCACGATTAGCCCCATGAAGAATGCACAGGTGCTGAACGAGGTGGTGCAGGAACAATGCGACATCTACGGCATCCGCCGCCTGCCCAGCGACTTCAAGAAGAAAGGCGGTTACAAGCGTTCCATCCAGCTTTCTGCCGAATACAATCTGTACCGGCAGAATTACTGTGGCTGCGTGTATTCCAAGCGCGACGCGGAGAAGCGCGAAGAATCGCGCTGAGCGTTATTCTTGATTGCGTCCAAGAATTCCGTCAATACAGGTTTCAAATTCACGAGAATTCTTCCGTTCGTACGTATATGCGCCCGAGTCCGACTTCCATAAGTAAGCCTCATTGTCGACAGAGCATACTTCAGGCAGGACATCGTCCATTTCGCGGACCGTCCCCACACAACTCACGTCACCCGACTTGAGCGTTACGTGCAAGCTATCACCATAGCGGGCGTAATCTATGCTCAGGTCGAACGTCAAATCGGCATGGGTAAACTTCATCGTGGTATTCGTCTTTTCTAGAATGACGATGCCAGAGCGTTCCTGACCAAATTCCGTACTTGAATAGTAATAGGGAGTTTCGAGCTGGACAGAGCCCCCATTCCCGAGGAAATCGAACAGCTGGTTCACAAAGACAGTCTGCATGTAGTCGTAACCTTCGCGGTCCGCGACACGGACTTCGACCTTATTGCCGTCCAGTTTTAAATACGTGTCATAACCGTCATTGTCGCAATACATTCTGTCTTCCCGATACCGGCACTGAGTCAAAAACCACACGCCATCTAACTCGCCCGACAAGCCACCCACCAGTACGAGAGACTCGTCGTATTCTTCCTGGTCTACCTCGTATGGGTCCGGTATATAACGGTAAGTCAGCAAAAGGGTATCACCCCTGAAGCTATACGCGAAGGTATGGCTATCCGCATAGTAATAGTCAAAATTGTACGAAAGGGTATTATCGTTCTTGAAGCAACCGCCGAAGGTTTCAAGCACGAGGGTCAAGGAGTCGCTCTTTTCGTCGACTGCCACAAAGCCCGTCTGGGTCGTCCGAGCCTCGGCATACTTCTTCGCAACGAGCGCACCCAATTCGCCATTCCCGGCGGATTCCCTATTCGCCGTATTCGTGTCTTCGGTAAAACCTCCGCAGCCAGCGAGCATGGCGGCAAAGGCAAAAGCCGGCATTTTCTTTGCAATCATCTTATTCCTCCTCATAAACGATGCTCGCGTCCGAGAATCGAATCGATGCACGTTTCAAACTCAATCTCATTATCCCTTTCAACTCTCAACGCGCCCTCATCATCCCCACGCATATATTTTGAATTTCCATCATTGCACAATTCAGGCGTCATGTCATTAAATTCCCTATAACTTGCGATACACTGAATGCTGCCGGAAGTTACCACCACCGAGACACTGTCATGATAACTGACGTGTTTCAATTCAACCTCAAATGTATGGTTATCGTAGGTGAACGTCATCGCGGAATCCGTCTGCGAAGTCACCGTAATGCCATATTCTTCCTTTTCTTTATCCAGATTGGCGTTATAAAAGATGCCGGTTATCATGATAGAGAGCTGATACTCCAGATAATCAAACAAATCATTGATAAAGACTGATTCCATATAGTTGAAACCAGGCAAATCGCCTGCGCGGAATTCCACCTTGTCTCCGTCGATCTTCATGAATTTTTCGTAGCCGTCATTCACGCATCCATATTGGTCATCGACATACAGGCACGGGAAAAGTTGCCACACGCCATCCAGTTTCCCGTTTTCCCCACCGTAATAAATGAAGGTATCGTATTCACGGGTCGTCCCGGATTCATACAGTTGCGAAAGGTACAGCGAGTCCCCACTGAAGCGGTAGCCGAAAGCTATCGAATCAGCGTGATAATAATCGGGATTCCATACATAGTGTCCGTCCTGTTTTAGGCATCCACCGAAGGTTTCATGCACGAGGGTCAAGGAGTCGCTCTTTTCGTCGACTGCCACAAAGCCCGTTTGGGTCGTCCGAGCCTCGGCATACTTCTTCGCAACGAGCGTACCCAATTCGCTATTCCCGGCGGATTCCCTATTCGCCGTATTCGTGTCTTCGGTAAAACCTCCGCAGCCAGCGAGCATGGCGGCACAGACAAGGCCCATCGCAATAACGGCAAAATCCATGTCAACAATTCTTTTGACAAACATCTTACTTCTCCTTCTTCCGATTCAACGGAAACAGTTGTAAATTCAGTCGATAGACGCGGTCGTAACCATCGTCTGCAGAAACGATCGCCGCCACCTTGCGACGAAAGGCTTCCAGTTCCAGCGCAATGCGTTCATAGGCGCGGTGGCTGATGCCGATCGTAAGCCCCGAAATGTGGCGCTCTTCCAGGGAGCATTCGTCCAGCGCATCGGCGGCAAGCCTCGCAAACTGCTTTTGCATATTCTTGACCGCAACGGACTTCACCTCGCGCGAACTGGAGACGCCCTTATTCACTTGTCTGTAGCGACCGTGCTTGTCCTTTTTCAGGAGGCCCAGTTTTTCTTGCAGTTCAAGCGAATAGCGAACATCGGCAGCAGGGACAGGAGGAATCAAGGCCTGCGCAAATTCCAGCGGCCTTGCATTCGGCATAATCGGGGCTAGTTCACGAAGCACGGGGTGGAGCCACGACGAAAAATAGGCGAACGAATTGACATCCAGAACATCCACCTTGTTCTCGGCGGCGACAGACATCATTTGTTCCAAGGCGGCCTGCTTTTCTTCTGTCTTTTTCGCATCGTTAAAAACGACCATCAGCCGAAAATATTCCGCGTGCGAACCGGCAAGTTCCATCGCCGAAGCCACCTGCGGGATTCCTGCGAGACTCAGACGGGTCTTTCCATCGCACACCAGCTTCAGATATCCCGATGACGAAAATCCGGCGAGCTTCGCAAATTCGCGCCACGTAAAAGCGGAGCAACGCTTGCGTTCCTCGTAAAAATCGCGCATATATTCGCGATAGTCACGGTATTCAAAAATCGGTTTCATCATACAGAAAGATAGAATACCCTCCGAGTCGTTCAAAGGTGATAATGAAACAAAAATTGCATATTTATGCCAATTTCAAGGCATTTTTACTCATTTTTTTAATTTTAATCAATTCTATGAAACAAGATGTTTCTTATAGCAGAAGAGATTCCGTCTCAAAAGCCGGAAAGACAAAGCCGAAAGCAGACTGTCTAGGATCGGATTGAACGAATCAGAAACGACAACGATGAAGACAGGAATTACTTCAGCTTCTTGCAAAGGCTCTCTAGACGGTTAAGCGCGTCGTAGAGGGTTTCGTCTTTCTTGGCGAAATGGAAGCGGATCAGGTGATTCACCGGTTCGCGGAAAAAGCTAGAACCCGGCACTGCGGCAACGCCCACCTTTTGCGCAAGGTCGATACAGAACTGGTCATCGGACTTGTAGCCGAATTCACTGATATCCATCATCACGAAGTACGTACCCTGCGGTTCAGTGAACTTGAAACCCAGATTGCGCAGGCCGCCGGTGAAGATTTCCTTCATGTGCGTGTAATGCGCCTGCAGTTCCGCGTAGTAATCGTCGCCGAAATTGAGAGCGGTGAGTGCGGTTTCTTGCAGCGGCGAGGCGGCGCCCACCACCGTAAAGTCGTGAATTTTCTTGATGTTGTTCATGATGGGCTCAGCAGCGAGCACGTAGCCCAGGCGCCAGCCCGTAATGGAATAGCTCTTGGAAAGGCTAGAACACTCGATGGTACGTTCGCGCATGCCCGGGAGCGTCGCAATATAAGTATGACGGTGCGGTGCAAACACGATGTGTTCGTAGACTTCGTCGGTGATTACATACAAATCATATTTAATGGCAAGGTCGGCGATAATCTGCAACTCTTCGCGGGTAAAGACTTTTCCGCTCGGGTTCGACGGATTGCAAAGCACAAGCGCCTTCACGCCCGGCTGCTTCATGGCATCTTCAAGGACGTTTGCATCGAAAGTGAAATCGTGCGGATCGAGCGGCACGTAAATCGGAGTCGCCCCACTCAGAATCGTATCGGCGGTGTAGTTCTCGTAGAACGGCGAAAAGATGACCACCTTGTTGCCCGGATTGCAGACGGACATCATCGTGATCATCATGGCTTCGGTACTGCCGCAAGTGATGACCATTTCGGTTTGCGGATCATAGTGCAGTCCGCTGAAATGCTCCTGCTTTTTTGAGAGGGCTTCGCGGAAATTCTGGGCGCCAATGGTAAGTGCGTACTGGTGCGGCCCCGTGTGAGCCACTTCGGCCAGGCGGTCTTGCAAGGCCTTGGGCGGGTCAAAATCCGGGAAACCCTGCGACAAGTTGATTGCACCGCAAGCGTTCGCAATGCGCGTCATATGACGAATGACCGATTCCGTGAAATGTTCCGTACGATTGCTTAAAGGTTTCATGGGAGGAAAAATAGAAATTTGCTATCTTTCACATTATGTACGATCCGCGCTTTTTACCCATCTGCAAAGAAGACCTGGAGGAACTCGGCTGGGACTATGTCGATGTGATTATCATTAGCGCGGACGCCTACGTGGACCACCCTTGCTTTGGGCATGCCGTAGTCGGTCGCCTTTTCGAGCACGAAGGCTTACGCGTGGCAATACTCCCGCAGCCAAACTGGCGCGATGACTTGCGCGACTTCAAGAAACTCGGCAAGCCCCGTATGTTCTTCGCAATTTCGAGCGGTATGGATTCCATGGTGAACCATTATACTGCCGCCAAGCGCCTCCGCAGTGACGACGCCTTTACGCCGGGGAACAAGGCAGGGTTCCGCCCCGATTACGCGACCTACACGTACGCTAAGATTTTAAAGAAGCTCTACCCCGACGTTCCGCTGCTGATTGGCGGACTCGAATCGAGCCTGCGCCGCGTAACGCATTACGATTACTGGAGCGACAAGCTTAAGCCGAGCATTCTTTTCGACACGCAAGCCGACATTCTCGTGTACGGCATGGGCGAAAAACCGCTGAAAGAAATCGTGCGACTCCTGAAGAAAGGCGTACCGTTCTCCAGCCTGCATTCGATTCCGCAGACCGCCTACCTTGCGCCCAAGGGGGAAATTCCCACAAGCAAGCAATGGGAAGACCTGCGCCTTTATAGTTACGAGGAATGTCTCGCCAACAAGAAGAATCAAATCGAGAACTGCCGCAGGGTGGACATCGAATGCAACAAGTGGTTCCAGCGCCGCATCCTGCAAGATGTCGCGGAACAGACCGTGGTGATTAACCCCGCGTACCCGCCGCTCGAATACGGCGAACTCGACGAAAGCTTTGAATACCCCTACGCTCGCGAACCGCACCCGCGTTACAGAAAGCGCGGCAACGTGCCTGCGTTCGACATGATCAAGTTCAGCATCAACACGCACCGCGGCTGTTTTGGCGGATGCAGTTTTTGCGCCATCAACGCTCACCAGGGCAAGTTCATCGCAAGCCGTAGCCGCGAAAGCATCCTGCGCGAAGTCGATCTGATTACGAAGATGGACGGCTTTGCCGGCACCATCACCGATTTGGGAGGCCCGAGCGCCAACATGTATAACATGCGTGGCAAGGACCCGAGCCGTTGCCAAAAGTGCGCACGCCCCAGTTGCCTGACTCCAAAAGTCTGTGACAACATGGACACGCACCATCACGAGCTTTTGGAACTTTACCGCGAAGTGCGTAACCACCCGAAGGTGAAGCACTTGTTCATTGGAAGCGGCGTGCGTTACGACATGCTGCTGCAAGAAACCGACGACAAGGAACTAATCCGCGACCACGAGGAATACGCCCGCGAACTCATCGACTACCATGTGAGCGGGCGTCTGAAGGTGGCCCCGGAACATACGAGCGACGCTGTTCTTAAGCTGATGCGCAAGCCGAGCTTTACGCTATTCCATAAGTTCAAGGAATTCTTCGACGACGAATGCAAGCGCATCGGAAAGCGCCAGCAGATTATTCCTTACTTTATCAGTAGCCACCCCGGATGTACCGAAGCCGACATGGCGGAACTTGCACTCGAGACAAAGCAGCTCGGGTTCCAACTGGAACAGGTGCAGGACTTTACGCCCACTCCGATGACGATCGCTACTGAAATGTTCTACAGCGAAATGACGCCGGACGGCAAGCCGCTTTACGTGGCGAAAACGCCAGAACAGAAACGAAGCCAGCGTCAGTTCTTCTTCTGGTACATTCCCGAAAATCGCCCGCAGATTCGCGCAACGCTTGAACGCCTCAAACTCGGCAAGATCGGTCGCCTACTCTTAAGCCGCAGCGCGAAGGCCGAAGGCAAGGAATTCTTCCCGAGCAAGGAACGCGAAGAAAACGAAGACTACCGCCAGCGCGAACAGCAAAAGCGCGAGCAGCGCGCAGTCACCATCGTACCGCAGAAATCCGGCGATAAGGGCCGCTGGGAAAACTCCGCCCGCAAGGAACGCCGCGCAGCACAGTTCGGCAACAGCGGAAGCAACGGCGGCGATTCTCGTGAAAACCGCGGCAACAACCGCGAAGGCCGCCGCGAAGACAATCGCGACCGCCGCGACTTCCGTGACGACAACCGCAACAGTAATTTCGGCAACGGTGAGCAGCGCAAGAGTTTCCACAGCGACCGCAAATTCAACAACGACCGCGGCGGAAACAAGAATCGCGATTCTCGCAACAACACGCGAAACAACGGCGATAAACGCCAAAACTCCCCGGTACAATTCAGTTCCATGCGCCGCGGAAAATAAAAAAAACACCCCTAAGGGAGTCCCACTACTTGCGTAGCAGAACTCCCCGAGGTGTTTGATGGACTCCTAACCCTCAAAACACTCTTATTGTAAACAAAGTTACAATAAAGGGTACCCCTTGACAAGGGGTACCCCTGAATTTATTTTATACAAAAAACTTACACCTTGTCTAAAGCCTGCGTGAGGTCGGCAATGATGTCTTCGACGTTTTCGATACCCACGCTGAAGCGAATCAAATCAGGTGCAACACCAGCTTCAATCAACTGTTCATCAGACAACTGACGGTGCGTATGGCTTGCCGGGTGCAGCACGCAGCTACGGGCGTCGGCCACGTGGGTCACGATGCAAATCATCTTGAGGCTATCCATGAACTGGATGGACTTTTCACGACCGCCCTTGATGCCGAACGTGAGAACGCCGCACGGGAGGCCGCCCTTGAACTGCTTCTGGGCGAGTTCATGGTACTTGTCGCCTTCGAGGCCAGCGTAGTTAACCCAAGCGACCTTCGGGTGGTTCTTGAGGAACTTGGCGCAGGCGAGAGCGTTTTCGCAGTGACGCGGCATGCGGAGGTGCAAAGTTTCGAGACCGACGTTCAGGAGGAACGCGTTCTGCGGAGACTGGATAGAACCGAAGTCGCGCATGAGCTGTGCAGTAGCCTTCGTGATGTAGGCGCCCTTGCCGAAAGCCTTCGTATAGGCGAGACCGTGGTAGCTCGGATCCGGTTCGGTGAGGCCCTTGAAACGGTCGTGGTTAGCTTCCCAATCAAAGTTGCCGCTATCCACAATGCAGCCACCCACGGCCATCGCGTGGCCATCCATGTACTTGGTCGTGGAGTGGGTCACGATGTCAACGCCGAATTCAATCGGACGGCAGAGAATCGGTGTCGGGAAGGTATTGTCGACGATCATCGGAACGCCGTGCTTGTGGGCGATATCGGCGAAGCGCTTGAGGTCAAGCACCTTACCAGCCGGGTTTGCGACGGTTTCGCCGAAGACGCACTTGGTGTTCGGGCGGAAAGCCTTTTCGATTTCTTCGTCAGAGGCGTCCTGGTCCACGAACGTGCATTCGATGCCGAGCTTCTTCATGGTGACGGAGAAGAGGTTGCTCGTACCGCCATAAATAGCGGAAGTGCTGATGAAGTGGTCGCCGGATTCGCAAATGTTGAAAACGGCGTAGAAGTTTGCGGCCTGACCGGAACTCGTGAGCATAGCAGCCACACCACCTTCGAGAGCGGCGATCTTGTTGGCGACGGCGTCGTTAGTCGGGTTCTGCAGACGGGTGTAGAAGTAGCCACTGGCCTTCAGGTCGAACAAGTCGGCCATGTCGTTGGTCGTTTCGTACTTGAACGTGGTGCTCTGGTAGATGGGGAGAACGCGCGGTTCGCCGTTCTTCGGCTGCCAACCGCCCTGAATACAAAGAGTTTCGATCTTGGACATTTCTTTATCCTTTTTCCTAAAAATTTTTATGGAGTTCAATATAGATAGATCCTATAGCTAGGTCTATAAAAAAGTGATATTTCAGGAAAAAAAATGTAAAAAACAACCCCGTTATTAGGTCAAACTTATAGGTAGCTATAACAGAAAACTATAGCATCAACAAAAAGCCCCTTTTCGCGCGCGAAACATCCCCTTGCAAAAATGCCTACATTCCCGCAAGCGGTTTCTATATTTGTGCGCGATGCTCCCCCTAAGTAGAAACTACACCCCGAGAATCCTCCATGGTACAGCGCCATGGCATTTGCTCGCCGTCATCACCATTACCTTCTGGGGCACGAGTTTCGTGAGCACCAAGGTCCTTCTGAACCATGGCTTTTCGGCGGTACAGATTTTTGCGCTACGTTTCGCCGTCACCTACCTGATACTCCTTGCGGCAAGGCACCGCCAGTTCCGTTGCCAAAACTGGAAGGACGAGCTTCTCCTGTTCATTTGCGGCATCACCGGATGCACGCTCTATTTCTGGACAGAAAATACAGCCCTTACGCTTTCGCCCACAAGCAACGTCTCACTCATCGTCTGTTCCAGCGCACTCCTGACCATGATTTTCGGCGGAATCTTCTACAAGAGCGAGCGCCTCGGCAAACGACAAGTTCTCGGATGCCTCGTCACGTTCATCGGTATGGTACTCGTGGTGCTGAACGGAAAGTTCGTCCTGAAGCTCTCTCCCGTCGGAGACTTCATCGCTTTCGGGGGAGCACTCATGTGGGCGGCCTATTCTCTCGTGGTACGCCAACTGAATGACAAGTACTCCACCTTGTTCATTACGCGAAAGATGTTCTTCTACGGAAGCCTCACCTCGCTCCCCATCATGTTCATCGAGGGACGTGACGTTCCTTGGCAGAATTTCGCGGAGCCCGTCGTCGCGCTCAACTTCCTCTGCCTCACGGTATTTTCGTCGCTGTTCGGTTACCTCATTTGGAACAAAGTGCTAAAGCAGATCGGCACCGTGCTCGCCACCAATTACGCCTACGCCATCCCGCTGATTACGACCGTTACCGCGGCCATCACCCTCGGCGAGCATATCACGGCAGTCGCCATCGTAGGTGCGCTCGCCATTGTCGCAGGGATAGTCCTCGCACAGTTCAAACGCAACTAAAAAAAGGAATGCCCGGCGTTTGAACCGGGCACAACCTTCTAAAGCGTGAAAGAGGAAAGGTTATTCCTTATCCTTCTTGTCCGAGCTTTCACCGCAGTGGCAGGGACAATGATAGCAGTCACCCGTCTCGGCGAAGTCCTTACCGCTCCAGCAGTAGGTGCAGAGCTGATCTTCGGGGAGACCGATGGCCGCGATGACATCGTCGATGCGCTGGAAGGCGAGTGTCGTCAGGTTGAGTTTCTGGCGGATGTACTCGACCATTCCCTTGTATTCCTCGCCATCCGGGTTCGTGTACTTTTCGATATCGGCGTTTTCGCCTTCCTTGTCGCGGATATAGCGACGCGTAATCAGGTCGTACTCGTTCTTGGAACGGGAGAAGTTGATGAACTTGCAGGGGTAAACCAGCGGCGGACAAGCGATACGCATGTGCGTTTCCTTACAGCCGAGCGAATAGAGCTTGAGGGCCTGCTTACCGAGCTGCGTGCCACGCACGATAGAGTCGTCGCAGAACACGAGACGACGGTCCTTGATGAGTCCCGGAATCGGGATGAGCTTCATCGAGGCGACACGTTCGCGCTGCTTCTGGTCCTGCGGCATAAAGGAGCGGGCCCAGGTCGGTGTGTACTTGACAAAGGGGCGTGCAAACTTGATGCCGGCCTCGTGCGCATAACCCAAAGCGTGGGAGGTACCGGAATCCGGGATACCGCAAGCGGCATCGGCTTCGGTCGGAGTTCTCTTGGCGAGAGCGGAACCGCAGCGGTAGCGCGTCATTTCGACATTGCGGCCTTCGTAGCTGGAAGCGGGATAACCGTAGTAGACCCAGAGGAAGGAGCAGATGGCCATCTTCTTGCCAGGAGCGACGAGTGTCTTGTCGCCATCCGGAGTGAGTTCGGCAATTTCACCGGGGCCCATGTCGCGGACATATTCGTAACCGAGGTTATGCAGAGCGCAGCTTTCCTGAACGGCAATCATCGAGCCTTCCTTCTTGCCGAGAACGATCGGCGTGCGGCCCCACTTGTCGCGGCTTGCGTAGAACCTTCCTTCGCTGTCCATCAGGAGCACCGAGCAGCTGCCCTTCACCTTTTCATGGACATACTTGAGGCCGTCCACAATCGAGTCTCGCGTAGCGATAAGCGCAGACACCACTTCGGTCGGGCCGACCATTCCGCTGGTCGTCGAATACTGGAGCTGCATGCAGTTGTTCTTGAAGAGTTCGTTCTTCAGGTCTTCGATGTTCGAGATGAGACCGACTGTCACGATGGCAAAGGTGCCAAGCTTGGAGGTCATCACGAGCGGCTGCGGATCAGTGTCAGAGATAACGCCGATTCCCACCTTGCCCGAGAACGCGGCGAGGTCGTGTTCGAACTTGCTGCGGAACGGGGTGTTCTGGATATTGTGAATCGAACGATGGAACTTTCCGATCGGATTCAAAACTGCCATACCGCCACGGTGGGTTCCAAGATGAGAATGGTAATCGGTTCCAAAGAAGAGATCACTTACGCAGTCTTCTTTAGAAACAACACCGCAAAAGCCGCCCATAGAGACTCCTTGTCAAAAAGGGATTCTGTTTCACTAAAAGTTAGAAATTTTAGGAGGCTGGCAAGATGCTTTTTTTCATATTTCGGTGAAGCGGTTCACGGTTGAGCCGTCGGGCAAAAGGACTTCACTTTCAAAATCTTTACGGTCGCGCACCCAGAGCGTTCCCTTCGGGTGGTCGGGGGTTTCGTACTCGCTACGGTAAACGACCAGCGGCTTCACCGATTCGCAGTCGAGCGCCTCGGCAGACACCACGGTATAGAGCATCGTCTCTTTCTTGTAGTGGCGGTAACGGTGACCGGCGATTGCCTTCGACATCAGGCATTTTCCTCAAGCCAGCAGTAATCCTTCGGATGCTCCACGAACTTCTCGGGATGCAGCTTGTGCTTCGCGAAGAATTCCTCGCGGGTCATCCACACGAAGCCGTCCACTTCGCCCGGTTGCGGCACAAGCGACTTTATCTCGTCGTCGGAAAGCGTGATGCGGTAGACGTCATAGAACTCGTTGTCGAGGTAGGAGCCGCCGTTAAGCACGCTTTCGTGCTTGGCCTCGAATAGGTATTCGAGGTCGCGCGAACTCTTGTGCACGCCTAGTTCCTCGCGCAGTTCGCGCACGGCGGCGTTCACGCTGGAATCCCCCGCCGAAATGTGTCCGGCGCAGCTCGTGTCGAGAAGCCCCGGATTGTTTTCCTTGACGCGACTCCGTAACTGGAAAAGGATACGCCTGTTCGAATCGAACGCCCAGATATGCACCGTCCGGTGCCAAAGGCCCTCGGCATGCACCTTGCTGCGCCCACAGGAATAACCCGCCGACGTTCCGTCCGCATTCAACACGTCTATCTGTTCTTCCATCAGAAAAGCTCCTTGAAGATTTGCATCAGCTGGCGATATTTCTGCATCAGCTCGCCATGACGATTACGGACAAAATCATAGTCACCCTCGTTGCAAGCGAATTCCAGCGTCTTGCTGATACTCGATATTTCCACCGCACCGATATACAGTGCCTTGCTCTTCAGCGAACGCACCAGCAAGCGGTAATTCTCGAAATCTTCCGCCTTGAAGTACGAATTCAAGATAACGTCCGCATGGTCCGACGAGAAGTCCATCAACTTCTTACGGTAAATCGCCTCGTTCATCTGACAACATTCTAGACCAATGAGTACATCGACCAATCCCGTCGTCATCAAGTTTTCCAGATCATCCGGAAGCATCGGAGTTTCCGGAGTTGCCGTCGCAAGGACTTCCGGCCGCTTACGCGGCGGTACCGCAGGAATTTCCTTCCGCGGTTCCTCTTCTTCGATACTTTCTTCGGGAGCAGCATCAAACCACTGTACCATATCCTTCGGCAGGAATTTCAGGAGCATCGCAAACAGCGATTCCTCGCGGACAGGTTCCGTCAAGAAATCGGCATACCCGATCTTCTTGCAGATTTCCCTTGCGACCGTCTCACTGCTTGCCGTCAGCATCACGATAGGAGTATCCTTGTTCGGGTGATCCGTGAGGCCACTCATCATCGTGAAAAGATCCATTCCGTCAATCACGGGCATCGCGTGGTCCAGGAACACGATATCGTAATGTTTACGCTTGAACTTTTCGAGCGCCTCCATACCGTTATCTACGGCATCCATGTGGATTTCCGTTTCCTTGAGCATGCCGCCCATCACGCGCAGGTTCATAAGCATGGCATCGACCGCCAGGACAGACGCAGTCGGCGCACAGAAGTAACGGGTACTGTTGCGGGACGAAAGTTGCAGCTCATCGTAGCGCCGCTTGAATTCCCCAACAGGTTCATTTCGCGCCACCTGTTGCGGCAGGACAATCATAAAGGCAGGCTTGTCGTCCAGCAAGGCATCCAGCCTCAATTCGCCCTGCATCAAGAGCACCAGCCGCCGCGCCAGAGTCAATCCGATTCCCGTCCAGCCGCTTCCCGAATCGGGCACCTTAATAATCAAGTTGATATTGCGGCCATCCCATTCGCCGTCTTCTTCGACGATGCGTTCGTAATCGATGAAGATATCCGCCACCGCACCCGACGAGAACTTCTCTGCATTGAAGAAGATGTTCCCCAGAATCTGTCGGATACGGATTTCGTCACCGATCAGCCTCGACGGGATTCGGCTATTGACCTTCAGTTCAAAATTCTTCGTCTTGTTCACACTATCCGCCGCCGCAAAGCAACCGCTCAACACAGCGAACAGGTCATATTCCGATGTCGCAATTTCAAGCGAATGCAGGTCGACCTTCGCGATATCTTCCAGGTCATCCGCCAGCGAGAGCAGCCACTGCCCCGCACCAGAAATATTCCGGGTGTAATCCTTCAAGGCAGGGTCCCGATTCTCCTTGGCGATCATCGAGTTCATCGCAAGGATACTCGACAAGGGAGCGCGCATCTCTGTTCCTGCATTGCGCAACAGCGAAAGCTGTTCCTGCTGCAGTTCGTCAACAGGGTCGGCATCCTTGCGCAGCCGGTACCGTTCCCTCCGCTTACGATCTACTACAAAGCAGGCAACAATCCCCATCAGGAAAAGGACCACCAACATTCCGACAACACAGAAGACAAGGAATGGGATCCTATTCAGCCCTGCTCCCACCTTGGCTTTCGGCTCCATCCCAACAAGCGAGAAACCACGGTATCCCAGCTTCGCGCGGTAGAAATAGTAGAGTTCGCCACCCACGTTCTCGCTGACAACCGAAGCGCCCTTCCACTGGTCCCGCAACCTCAAGCGCTCATAGACCTTCGCATAATCCAGCGCACGCCAGCTGGAATCGTTTTTCCAGTTTCCCCTCTTGGATTCAATGACAGGATTATCGCTGCTATCCAGCACCACCGTGTAGCATTTCTCGGAGACGCAGTTTTCATCAAAGAAATCATCCGTTCCCCTTTCGCGATTCAGCCTATAAAGGATGTAGCGGATATTTCGGTTATGGTAGACGGGAACCGCAAAAAGCAGGCCCTTTCCCTTACGATAGCAGAATGTCTTCGTTCCGTGCAGCGCTTCGGCCAAGCAGCCGAATTGCTCAACAGTAACTCCCGCGAGTGTATCCCCCACGAAATATCCGTCACCGAGCGACAGCAGACCGTAATTAAAAGTCCTGATATCGGAATTCAAGCTGGCAAACGTTCCGTCGCCATAGGAACGTCTCTCGATATGCCTAGCCATGGCCTCCAGCGAATTCAGGCGGCCGCGGAAATTCTCGTTCGCCAATTCAGCGACGAGCGTGGACTTCTGCAAGACCTGCCGAGACTCGTACTGGTCCAGAAAACCTTCCAGCTTCACCCTCAACAAGATACAGACAATGCAGAGGGCGAAAACGACGATGGCCATCCAGACCACCAGCTCGATATTGACCTTAGTACTTCTGGGATTTAGTTCCATCGTATACTCCCTTGACATACCAGTCAAAATGTTCAAGCAAATCCTCGTCGGAAATACATTCGCCCTTTTCTACGCGAACGTTTCCGTGACTATCGACAATCGGCCCCCAGAACACATCGTAACGATTCTGCGCAAGCATTTCCTTTTCATGGGCAACGACTTTAGCAATATCCTCGCCGACATGCTCCGTCAGCGGAGCGAGATCTACCACGCCGCTTTCGACTCCGAGCCAGTACTTTTCCGGAATAAAGTTGTCGGACATAATGTCGCGAATCTGCGCCTCGTAAAAGTTTTCCCAGCGCCACACGGGAGCGGTCAAGAAATGATTGGGAAAACGCGAGGAGTTATCCATGTTGTATCCCACAATCCAGACGTCCTTCTCATCGGCGATTTCATACGGCGAAAGCGCATCCAGATGAACCGTCAGTACGTCAATGTGATGTTTCTTCAGCAAGCTATGCGTCGCCTCCGCCGCCATCGATTCGTCCGACCAAGAATGGCTCCAGCTCACGAACACTTTTGCCTGCGGATTCACCTTTTGGACGCCGAGCGTAAACGCATCCAACCCGCGGACAACTTCAGGAATCCTGAAAGCCGCCACGTAACCGATTTCATTCGTCTTGGTCTTAAGGCCAGCCACGACTCCCGAAAGGTATCGCATCTGGTAGATGCGCCCAAAATAGGTCAACAGGTTCGTTTCCGTCCGCACCCCCGCCGCATGCAGGAACTTGACTTTCGGATGCTTCTTGGCAACCGACATCGCCGCGGCACCGAAATCAAACGAATTCGCAATCACGATTTCGGCCCCGTTGGCAACCGCCTTTTCAATGCTGTTGTACGCCGTGGAATCGGCAGGAATATTATCATAAACCGTCACTTCCAAGTTCAGGCGACGAGCCACTTTTTCAAGCGCCTCGTAATGAGCTTCGTTCCAGCTGTGGTCATTACGAACGCCTCTCATAATCATGGCGACACGGGTTTTCTTCCGCACATGTTCGTTACCGGAATCATAGTCATACACAACTATAACCGACACAATAATCGCAGACACTACGATCGATAAAGCAATAAGCCACCTGATCATTCTTCCAACCCCTTCTGGATATTGCGAACCAGTTCCGCGTGCAGGGCCATCACCAGGTCGTGATTTTCACGGACCACGTTCATGCGAGATTCTCGGCAGGCATTTTCAAGATTCTGGAATTTCTCCGCCATGCCAATAGCACCGATTGCCGCCGAGGAATCACAGAGGACATGCATATAGAACTTGTAGTTTTCCCAATCCTCGTTCTTGAAACAAGTTTCCACATTGCGGTGGAGCGGCGAGGCGATGAATTCTTGCAGCATTTCGATATAGATGTCGCTGTCATCGGCGCAATACTCCAGGCCCGCCTTGATATCCAGACAGTCCTTGAAGGGCGCAAGCTTTTCGTAGGGGTTCACCGTCACCTGCAGAAGTTCGATTTCGTCATTAAAGGTCGGTGCGGGCATAGGGAGCTGTATCGTGTCGACAGAAGTCTGGGCACCGGCGACCTCCTGGATGTCTTCGCCCGAAAGGACAAGCTGCTTCGGCAAATACCACTTGAGCGCCCGCTGCAAGTCACGCTCCTTGATCGGCTTGGGCAGATAATCGGCAAAACCCATCACCAGGAACGATTCGCTGACTTCGTTGGAACCTTCCGAAGTGAGCGCGATGACTGGCGTATCCTTGTTGATGAAGTTTTCCAGGGACTTCATCTTGCGATACGTTTCCACGCCATCCATCACCGGCATCATGTGGTCCAGGAAAATCAAGTCATAATGCTTGGACTGAGCAAGCTTCAGGCACTGCGCGCCGCTCACCGCCACGTCCACCTGAACCTTGAACCGCCGCAAGAACCCACGGAGCACCTTGAGATTCAGCTCGACATCGTCCACGATCAGGATGCGTGCCTCAGGTGCAAGGAAAATCCCCGAAAAGTCGCCCCTCTTGCGGCCAAGGCCCTTGTACCTCAGGGCAAAATCGCCCATCGGTTCGATATTCAGCACGAGCTGCGGAATCCTGACCGTAAAGGAGGAGCCCTCTCCCAGGCGGCTGTTCACCGTAATTTGGCCCCCGCACTTTTCTACGAGTTCCTTGGTCAAGCACAGGCCGAGACCAATTCCTTCGGAGGGATCATCCATATTCTGCGAAGCGAATTTATTGAAAATCAAGCCCAGCTCGTCTTTCTTGATGCCGGTTCCCGTATCCTTGACCGTAAACGAAAGCATCACGTACTCGTCGGATTTCAGCGTTCCCACTGGAGGAAGGTTCTCGTAATTCACCAGCAAGGTGACCTCGCCCACTTCGGTAAACTTGATCGCATTCGAAAGCAGGTTGTTGATAATCTGGCGTATACGGTTCTCGTCGCCCCACAGGCTCGACGGGATATCCGGATTGCAGTCCACCGTAAAGCGCAACTTCTTTGCCGACGCTTTCAGTTCGTTGGCGCTGTAACAGTCCGCCAGCACCGAAAAGATGTCGTACTCCATTGAGACGATGCTCATCTTACCCGATTCAATCCTGCAGACATCCAGGACGTCATTCACAAGCGACAAGATACCCTGTCCCGTATTCTGGATATTCTTCAGGTATTCCTTGAGCCCGTCATCCCGGATTTCCTTCATCACGATAGAATTCATGCCGAGCAGCCCCGTTATTGAAGTGCGGATTTCACGACTCATATTAGTCAAGAATCCGCTTTTCGCCTGGCTTACACGAATCGCCCTGAATCGGTTCATCAAGCTGAGCGACATCAACAGAATCATCAGTACATACAGCAACACGACAACGGCTATTCCCTTGAAAACGGTCCAGTACATTTCGTTCCACAGCACTTTATTTTCAACCATCCGGACCATGAACCAACTGCCTTTGATCGGTGTAGAAAAAACCTGGTAGTCGACACCATCGTAATTGAGCAGGAACTGTTTTTCGCCCGGGGCTTCATTCGAGGATGAGGTGACCCGGTCAGCAAGATTTCTTTCGTCATTATTCCAGAATTCGGAGGATGAATAATTGAGCCCCTGGTTTGCCACATTGCTATGCGCAATGATGAGTCCCTGCTCATCCATGATCATCCAGATGCTGGGTAATGTCCAAGGATTGACAAAGTTTCGCAGTGCGCTCAGTTTCACATTCAGCGCAATAACGCTTTTCATATCGGAAAGTCGCTTGCTCAAGACGACCATCGATTCCTTGCCCTTGTGAATCGGAATCCGCGCAATATCACCATGGGCGAGCAAGGCTCCCTGGAACCACGGTTCACTAGCAGGGTTGACGGAATCCGCCAAAGGATATTTGCCATACGGCTTTCCGTTGATAAAACCATACAGGTCGCCAAAGCGGGGATTTTCCTCCCTGGTCCGGGTCTTCAGCGACTCGATCTCCCCCGAAACTCCATGATTCTCCACCAGCAGATCGGCCACGCGGCTAGCCATCTTCAAAACGGACTCTTCGCGATTCAAGAAGTTCTCTACCGCGAAAGCATCCTTCTTGTTCAAGAAAGCACACGACTGCAAGATATTCGCCTTGGCCGGGACGGTATAGGCACGAACAAGGTACGACACCGTCGACACGACAATGATCGACACTATCAAAAGGACAATGCCGTAACGCAGCCAAAGCGTTTTCTCTTTTTCAATCTTTTGGAAAAGCATACCTTCAAAATATAAGATTTAAAAACGGAATGCAAACGACCGCAACCGAATAGGACGGATTTAGTCCCCCAATACGTGCCATTTTAAGGGAATGTTTTGTATTTTAGGGGTATGAAGTTCGACAGAGAAAAATTGGAAGGCCTGCTCAAGACGGCAGAATCCGAAGGAATTTTCAGCAGGGCGGTCGCCGGGTTCATCTTGCCCGACGGTCATCGCGAAATCATTTCGCTCAACACGCCCGAAAAGACGGTGTTCGACATCGCAAGCCTTACCAAGGTGTGTCCAGCGTCTACACTTGCGCTGAGCTATATCCTGGAAGGGTCGCTGTCAGTGGACACGAAGGTCATCGACTACATCCCCGAATTACAGACAAACTACCGCGAAGATATCCGCGTATTCCATCTGCTGACCCATAGCCTCGACTACCGCGTGCCCATGAAGACCCTGCGCACGCTCCCTGCCGAAGGAATCCTCGACGCACTTTATACGTACCAGTTCGAAAAGGCTCCCGGTGCGGACTTCAACTACGGCAACCCCGCCAGCGTGCTGCTCGGAATCATCCTGCAGCGGCTCAAGGGCAAGGACTTGCAGCAGCAGGGCCGCGAGCGTTTCTTTATTCCGCTCGGCATGACGCGTTCCGGCTGGGATCCGCTCTCACGCGACTGGAATCCGATTCCCAAAAGCGAAATTTCGCCGACGGAAATCTGCAGTTTCAGGGGTCGCGAAATCTGCGGTGAAATCCACGACGAAAGCGCCTGGGTGCTGCGGAAACTTTTCCCTGTGGGTAGCGCCGGCATGTTCAGCTGCGTGCCCGACCTTCTGAATTTCGTACAGATGATCTTGAACGACGGTATTTCTGCAGAATGTCCGCAGGATGCAACGGGCTGCGTCAAGAAAGGCGCGCGGGTCGCCCCCGCAGGCATCTTGAAGATGGTCAGCGAAAACGCCTTTGCGCTCCCCTCCGCCAGCAAGTATTCCACCGCCAAAAACGCCTGCACCGCCCTCGGCTGGGAACTGAACAGCGAAAAGTTCATGGGGACACATGTGTCGCCACGCACCTTCGGCAAAACCGGATTCACCGGCGCAAGCATTGTCGCCGACCCCGATCGGGGCGCCGCCGTGGTGCTTCTCAGCAACTTCACCTACCCGCACCGCGAAGCAAACGCCGACCGCATCCACGCCTTCCGCGCAAAGCTCTCCGACGCATTCTTTGAGTAGCATAAATTTCACAAGGTCCCTGAGCCTGCCGAAGGGATCCATAGTAAAATGTCATTCTGGAGCGTGTCATCCTCGGAGCAGAGCGGAGGGGAGACGGGATCCATTTTTCTACATTTACAGTTGCAATGGAACTTGACGCCGCACATATCGCCCTTTATGCCGCCTACTTCGTACTAGGCGCGGTCGTAAGCCTCATCAACAGCATCGCGGGCGGTGGCTCCACGTTGAGCCTTCCTATCATGATATTCCTCGGTCTCCCCGCCACCGTCGCAAACGGCACGAACCGCATCGGGCTTATCATCGGGAACTTCAGCAGCGCACTCAACCTCGCCCGTCACGGCTACCTGAACATGCGGCTCTTTTTGCAGCTGCTCACCCCCACGCTGATCGGGGCGCTTGTCGGAGCCTGTTTCCTGGTGCACATCGGCGACAAGCTTTTCCAGGCAATCCTCGCTGTTGTCATCTGCCTTGTGGTCGTGATGAGCAACCTGAACAAGAACATTCTCGGAAAGCCGCCTGAAAATCCTCCCGAAAAATTGACTTTCAAAGGGGCGCTTGGATTTTTCGTCATCGCCCTTTACGGTTGCATCGTGCAGGTCGGTGTGGGTTTCGTACAAATTTTCGGACTTACGCGATACACAGGACTCGCCCCCGTCCAGATTAACGCCCTCAAGAACGCGCTCACCAACGTTTTCCTGCTGGTAAGCACCTTCGCTCTCGGCATGACGGGAAAAATCAACTGGCCCATCGCCATCATCATGGCAGGCGGGGCCTGGGTCGGCGGCTACTTCGGCAGCTTCCTGCAGCGCAAGAAAGGCAACAAGTTCATCCAGCGCTTCATCAGCATCTGCAGTATCGGCATGGCCATTGCACTCGTCGTCGATTTGATTGTGAAATAACGCATTCACTTTGCTAAAAATTTTTTCTCGTTAATATCGGCCCCTTTGGGCCCTTAAATCTTCGAAATTCGACCAAAATCGCCATTTTGGGCGCATTTTCGATGTAAAGCGATTGGGCTTGACGGGGGAACTGTGCCGAAGATATATTAAAGGCATGGCAAAATTGCCAAACACAAAAATTTACATCTTATACACTTATTATTGATTTTAAATGTATAAGATGTTATATTTAGGAGTATGGAAACGATGCAGAAAATGCGAAAATTTTCCAATAGGGGGTATTTCTCCCTTAAACAGTGCCTGGAGCACGGTGTTTCTAGGTACGACCTGAAGAATCTGGAGGATTCCGGAAAAATAAAGAAGGTCAACTACGGATTGTACGCATTCGCTAACGTGGTTGAAGACGAATACTACATTCCGCAAGTGTTGAGCGACAAAGTGGTGTATTCCAACGAGACCGCACTTTATTTGACCGGATACAGTGACCTTCTTCCTGAAATTTTTACAGTAACCGTCCCGAAGGGTTACCACTCAAAAAAAATGTGGCAGAACTTCTTGGTGCGTCAGACCCCTGCCGAATTGTTAAACGAAGGCGTTCAAGAAATCCAATCGTTCTACAGCAACCCCCTGAAGGTTTATTGCATCGAACGGACCTTGTGCGAACTGCTCCACAGCCGAAAAGACTTCAACAAGGAAAGATATATTCCCGCCTTGCAAAGGTACATGGCATCAAAGGATCGAAAAATCTGGAAACTGACGGATTACGCTCGAATGTTCAATGTCGAGAATAAAATTCGCCCGTATCTGGAGGTGCTGATTTGAAAACTCGCAACGCGATGCAACTCAAGTCCTTTATCAAGACCCGCGCCATTGAACTGAATCTCCGTCCACAACAAATGTTACATACCTACTATATGGAATGCTTCGTCAACCGCTTAGCACATTCCGATTACGTAGACAATTTCATTCTCAAAGGCGGATACCTGATTTCCAATTTAATCGGTTTTCAGGCAAGGACGACGATGGATGTGGATACGACCGTCAAGAACTTTCCTATCGACGAATCCGCGATGACTGCGGCACTCACGCATGTTTGTCAAGTTCCTGTCGAGGACGATTTCACTTTTGAATTAGACCATCTGGAACGTATTCGCGAAGAAGACGATTACCAAGGCCTCCGTGCATTTTTGAATGTAAGCTATGGTGAAATACGTGGTACACTGACAATGGATATTACTGCGGGAGACAGCATCTATCCCGGTATCCAGCAAATGTTTTTCAAAAGAAATTTCGACAATTCGCTCATCAAAGCCTGGTCGTACCCAGTCGAAAACATTCTCGCCGAAAAACTGGAGACAATCATCACAAGGGACGAATTCAACACGCGCCCCCGTGACTACTACGATGTATATATGCTCACGAAACTCGTTGAGTTTGATGTCCCGACCTTAAAGCGCGCCCTGCTTGCGACCGCAGAACATCGCAAGTCCACAGATGTGGTGACAAAGGAATATGCCCAGCGATTGAATATTGTCGAACAGAGCAATAATGTTCGACGGCTGTGGAATAGGTATAGTTCAAACTTTAACTATTCCAAAGGAATTTCTTTTGAAACTGTTTTTGAAGCCACCCGCAATTTGCTAGAAAAAGTGATGGCACCGTAGCCTGTACGCAATCAATTATTCATAATTATATCTCACAGGACCATAAAATCTAGGAATTTCCCTTTCGATCTCTTTCAATTCATCTTTACCTAACACTACCTCTTCACCCTCAAAAGCAAAACGTTCCGTTTTATATTCAGGATTCGCTATGACCTCAGCGTCATCTAGCAAATCCTTAAAACAACCTATATTGCGCCAACCTGAAACATTTCTAAATACAGCTACAATTTTTTTATTTGCAACACCAACGACATAATCAGCTTTATTTGCTTTATCAGCATCTAGTCTCCAATACTTGCGGACACACTGGTAATTATCCTCTCTATCTTTTTGACCAAGTAATTTCACGGATCCACTAATACAGACAAACAATATTTTCTTTTTCATTATTTAACTTCTACTTTGATTCATTTCTTCTTTTGCGCCCGTTTTTTGCGGCGCTGGCGGGCGCGGCATTCTTCAAGGGTTTCGCCGAGGCCTGCGAGCAGTTCCGCAGCTAGGGTTTCGTCACCAGCGGCGAGCAGTTCCTTTTGCGGGCGGGGCAGTTTCTTGATGCGAGCTTCCAGGCGGAGCGCCTCTTCGTGGGAGGCGAGTTCAAATTTTCGCAGGATGCACTCCGGCGGGAAAGCCTTGGTAAACTTCGCTCCCCTGCCAGATTTATGTTGTTCAAAACGTGCTTCGACATCGACCGCATACCCCGTATAGATACGGTTTCCCGCACAACGGAGCATGTAGACGAAATGTGGCATTTTTCTTTCTGGATCCCGTCGGTCGTTACACTCCCTCCAGGATGACTTCTGCTAGAGATTGCGTCCACTACGCTTCGTTCGAGGCAGGTTCCGCGATGCTCCTCGCAATGACGATTTGCCTATGGTTTAGCGTCTGTTTCTGACTCGTGGTGAGCCTTCGACACAATGCTCATGTAGATGGTACCGAGGATCGCTGCACAGAAGCTACCCAGCAAGATACCGAGCTTTGCGGAATCCTGACGGTCGCCTACATCGAAGGCGAGGTTTGCCACAAAGAGCGCCATCGTAAATCCGATACCCGCGAGCATGCCGCCACCCCACAGCACCTTCCAGCTGTAGCTCGGCTTCACCGACACGCCAATCTTCACGGCCAAGAGGCTGAACAGGAATATGCCAATCGGTTTGCCGAAGATTAATGCGAGCGCCACCGCACCCATCACAGGCACTTCCACGCCGCCGAGTTTGATTTCAACGCCGGCGTTACTGAGCGCAAACAGCGGCATAATGAAGAAGTTCACCCACGGCACGAGCGGCTTGAACAGGCGCTCCTGCATCGAGATACTTTCGCGGGCGCCCTGCTTCAGCAACGTAAACACCTCGTACTGTTCGTTGCGGTCCTTCGTTTCACCCGAAAGCTTTCCGCCAACGCTTCCCGCAAACTGTGCGAGCTTTCCCTTCGCAAGCACAGGCTTTGCCGGCACCGAGAGACCGAGCAGCACGCCCGCAATGGTCGGGTGCACGCCGCTTTTTACGAAGAAGGCCCACACGGCAATGCCGATCACTCCATGCAACAGGAGGTTCCTCACGCCAATACGGAACAACACGTTGATCAACGCAAGCAGTGCAAATCCAGCGCCCAAGGCAAGGAAGTTGATTCCATCGCCGCTTGGGTAACCGATCGCAATCACCAGGATCGCGCCGATGTCGTCGGCAATCGCGAGTGTCAAGATCATCACGCGGAGCGCATGCGGCACCTTCTTTCCGAGAATCGCCATGCAGCCCACCACGAACGCGATATCCGTCGCTGTCGGGATTCCCCAGCCGTGCGCGGCACTATCCGCTCCATGCGGACACAAGGTCAAGTAAATCAGCGCGGGGAAAAGCATACCGCCCGCCGCGGCAATAATCGGCAGACTCGCCGCCTTCGGGTTCCTGAGTTCGCCGTAGGTCATCTCGCCCTTGACTTCAAGGCCGATATTGAAGAAGAAAATCGTCATCATCGCGTCGTTGATGAACCAGTGCAGGTCCGCAGACCCCACCCAGCTACCGATCGTCATCGCGATGGGCAAGTGCCAAAAGTGATGGTAACTTTCAGGAGAAAGGTTCGCCCACAAAAGAGCCGCAATCGTCATGATGATCAGAACGATACCGCCAGTCGTTTCCACCTTCATCAGGCGTTCCACCGGCGTGATAATCTTGCGGATGGATGTTTCCGGGAACAAATCTTCTATCTTGTCGCTGCTCGTAACTTTTGCGGACATAGCTACCTTTCTTTGGGGTTGAGTGATTCAGCCTTGCACCTAACAAAATAATCATTTTTTCGAGGTGCGAGAGCATAAATCGATGCAAAACTACGATTTTGGCGATAAAAGGAAAAAAATCGGGGGTGAATATTCCCCCACGACCTACAATTATCCCCCTCTTCCGCTCTCTGCTACATACTAAATGACTCGAAAGCGGCTTTTAGTATGTAATTCCATGCAATTTGCAAAATTGCTTACATACTGAATTCACTTTTTCTGACGCCAAGTATGTAATTTTTGAATAAATTAATTGCATTTTATCCTCTAAAAAGACCGTTCTGCGATTCAAAATCTGGTTTGAACGGGCAAAAGCCTCAATTTTTCCCTGTCTTCACTCAAATTTTACATACTGAGCCGGCTTTTTTTCAATTCAGTATGTAAGCATCGCCCGCAAAGCCACGTTTTTCGCCCCTATATACTTCTATTAACATCCAGCAGCCCGCGGCATCTAGCCGGAGCCAAAACTCACGAATGCGTCAGGCCATCATTTGACCGGCAAAACGCGCCATTTGACAAAATTTGCATTATTTTGTACATTAGCAGCATTCCCAAGCGTTTGGTATGTCATAACAACATATCAGCGCTTTTTTTTAACAAGGAAAAAAAATGGGAATACAATATACACCTCCACAAAACGACTCGCTAGTTATTGCGGCGATTAGGCAACGCTCGTTACTTCGTGAGCAGCTCGCTAAAATTCCTCCAAAGCTAAGACATGTTCCAATAGGAAACCTTCGCGTTGTAACAAACCACAATCGTCCGCAATATTACATTGTCAACTCAAGCGATGCGCCCAACGGCACCTACCTTCCGCGCAAGGAAATTCGCAAGGCGCAGGCGATTGCCCAGCGCGACTACAACAGGGACGCGGCGGACGCCCTCAAAAAGCAGATCTCGACCATCGACCGGTTTCTTGCCGATTACCGACCAGGAGCGCTTGACGCAACCTACACCAAACTGCATCCGGGCCGCCGCGTCCTTGTTGCGCCCGTGCACGAACCTGACGAAGACTTTATCGCCGCATGGCTGCATCATCCCTATACGGGCAAGCCCTTCGAAATCAACGCTCCCGAATTTTACACGGGCACGGGCGTGCGCGTCCGCTCCAAGTCCGAAGTCATCATCGCGGACGCGCTCAGTCGCGCAGGAGTCCCCTTCCGCTACGAATACCCCACGAGCGTCAAGGGCTGGGGCACGCTCTACCCCGACTTTACCTGCCTCGACAAGCATTCCCGCGAAGAAATCATCTGGGAGCACTTCGGACTCATGAGTGACCCAGACTACGCCGAGAAAACCGTCCAGAAGATCGCCCACTATGCAGCGAGCGGCTACATTCTCGGCAAGAATTTCATCGCCACCTTCGAGACAGCCGCTAAAGCGCTCTCCGTGAAGCAGGTCGAACATTACATCAGGGCGTTGCTTATATGAAGGCAGGGAATACCCCATCGGCATTTTCTAATGTTCCCGCCGTACAAACATAAGCGGATTACTCCCCGCCCCCATACTTTTGTATATTCTTATTGAAAATAGGAGAAGCCCGGCTAATCTTGCACAGCCACCATTAAGTCGTCAGACGATAGGAGCCTGGACAGCAGGGCACGACACGAAAATGCTAGATAAAGAAGTTTTAAAGACCGTGAGCCGCATCGAGCTCAGCGTCCGCGGCACGCTCGACACCGTGATGACCGGCGCCTACCACAGTTCGTTCAAGGGGAACGGCATGGAGTTCAGCGAGGTCCGCGAGTACATGCCGGGCGACGACGTGCGTACCATCGACTGGAACGTGACCGCACGAACGGGCACGCCGTATGTGAAGAAGTATATCGAAGAACGCGAAATGACCATGCTCCTCATGGTCGACGCATCCAGCAGCTCGGAATTCGGTTCGGGCAAGCAGATGAAGGGCGAAGTCATGGCAACCTTGACCGCGCTTCTCGCGTTCGCCGCCATCAAGAACAATGACAAGGTCGGCCTGTTAATTTATACGGACCAGGTGGAACTATTCATTCCGCCGGAGAAGGGGCGCAAGCACGTGCTGCGGCTCATCCGCGAAATCCTCTACTTCAAGCCGCAGCACCACGGCACGAACACTCAAGTGGCCCTTGAGTATGCAGGCAAGATTTTGAATCGTCGTGCCGTCGTCGTGGTGATGAGCGACTTCCTCGACGAAGGTTTCGAAAACGCCTTCAAGATTCTCCGTAAGCGCCACGACGTGCTTGCGGTCTCCGTCGTAGATCCGCGCGAAATGGAACTCCCGCCCGCAGGCCTCGTAGAACTAGAGGATCCTGAAACCGGCGAAACGCTCCTGATCGATACCGGCGACGACGCCTTCCGCGAAGCATTCGCCCGCGAAGCAAAGCGCCAAGGCAAGGCGACCAAGGAACTGTTCCAGCGTATGTCCATCGACTTCGTGCGCATCGAGACCCACGACGACTTCAAGGAAACGGTCGCCCCGCTCATCGAGCACTTCCGTCGCCGCGCCAAGAAGAACCGTTCGTAATCACGAGCCATAACAACGAAATTATAAAAGCCCTCAATTATTATTGAGGGCTTATTTTGTTCGCCGTCAAATAGCAAGAAACCGTGCAGGCTTTCGCCCACACGGTCCCTTACCACAACACACCGGCATGACGCACGGTATTTTTTAGAGAGGAAGTGTTTTAAACGCGCCGCGTTTAGAAGCCCATGGTACGGCCAGCATGGGAATCCTTCGCCTGCAGCTCCTTGCGGAGTTCCGCCTCGATGCGGCTTGCGGTGCGCACACTTTCGGGCAAGAAACGCAGACGGCCATTCACCGCGTTGAAATCGCCCGGCGTAAGCATCGGGAGGTTCGCGACGGTATCCGGACAGGAGAGCGTCGGGAAGAACACGTCCCACATGTGACGGACACCTTCGGGCTTCAGGTAGCCGAACCCGAGTTTCAGCGCGAAGCGACGGCGGCTCGCCGCATCCAGCGAACTGTCGAAGTTCGTCGCCGCGATGAAGATTCCCTTGAAGCTTTCCATGCGGGTGAGGATTTCGTTCACCTTCGAGACTTCGTGCCCCTGCATGGCTCCGCTGCGGTCGCGCAGGAAACTGTCGGCCTCGTCGAAGAACAGGATCGACTTGGTGCGTTCGGCCTCTTCAAAGGCGGCGGCAATCTGCGCTTCCGTCTGACCCACGAACATTCCCAGGAGATCGCTCGCCTTGCGCACCACGAGGTTGCGGCCCAAGGTGCGCGCAATATGGCGCACGAATTCCGTCTTGCCGGTTCCCGGAGGACCGTAGAGCAGAATGTTCAGCGAGTTCGGGGCCGAATTTTCGTCGAGTCCCTTCCACACCGCATCGTAAGCCTGCACGACCTCCATAATTTCGTCGACGGAACCCTCGATATTGAGGCCGCCCAGCGAATACGACGGAGCGTGACATTCCACGTCGCGAAGCGTCCCGTTCTTGATTCCGAGAAGTTGCGTATGCGCCTTCAGGATACGCGCCATGGTCGGGTACGCCTGGGTCGCGGCACCGCAGGCAAGCAGGTCACGCGTGCGCTGCGTCGCGAGCGTAAACCCGCCGGCCATCGCAGGGTATTCCACCACGAGCTTCAGCTTTTCTTCGGGCGAAAGCATCGTTTCGGCAGACTGCGCCTTGAGTACGGAATCGAGCATACTCAGGCGTTCATCCTTGGAAAGCCCCTTGAACGCAATCGAGAAATCGAAGCGGCGGCGGGTACTCCCTTCCGTAAAGTGCAGGGAATTGGTAATCCAGATGACGGGCGTATGCAGCGTTTCGAAGAAGTGATTCAGGCTCCCCTTCTCGAATCCGTTCAGCACCAAGTCCGCCTCGTCGATCATGATGATGCCAGGCTGCTGTTCGCACTGCCAGTTGGCAAGCATCGCCGCACGGACGCGGTAATACATCAGGCTCTGCGAGCGCGATTCCATGCGGCGTCCCTGTTCCGCATTGTCGGCATCGATACTCACTTCCCACAGTGGAAGCCCGGCTTCCTTCGCAATCGCCTTCGCAAGTTCGGTCTTGCCGGAACCTTCCACACCGTAGAACAAAATGTTCAGCGGATGCTTGTAGTCATGATTCTTGACCATGTCGAGCGCAAGCTGCGCATCGGGATTTCCGCCCTGCAGCTGCGCAAACGGGATCGTCCCCGGTTCGGCAAGACGGAACGCCTTGAGTCCCGTACTGTCACCGTAGCCGTTCAGGTAAGCCTGCACCTCCGGGGGAATGTCCAAATCGTCGTCGCAAAGATTGAGCATGCGGAGCGAGCCTTCCTTGCCCAAAAGACTCGAAACGTAATCCTGGTCGAGGCCGGTCGCGCGGGAAAGCTCACGGAGCATGCTCTGCGTGATGTTCGGCGGTCCGAAGTGGCGGCGACGGCGGCCAAAGAACTCCCCGTCCGAATCGATCTGCAGTTCCTCGCGGTTGTGCAGCCACATATACACGAGCATCTCGGTCTCGTCGTCGTTCAGGCGGTAGGTTTCCTTGACCTTCTGCACGCGCTTGTAGACGCGGTCATTTTCCGAGACCCCTCGCGAGAGCATCTTCAGCGCATACTTTTCGAAGTTCTCGCAGATGACATTCTGCACGCGCTTGTACAGGAACGGCGCCATCGAAGACGGTTCGACATCGGCGATCGTCTTGAGCAGGTTTCCGGTCACCTGTTCACGGGCGCCCAGCTTGATTTCCTTACGATAGCGGCAGATCTGCCTTAAAAAGCGGCTGTCGCAATATTCCGTATCCATTACGACATCGCCTTCATCGAAAGCCTCTTCTACATCGAGGAGGTCGTCAAAGAGTTCGTCTTCGATTCCATCGCAATCCCGGTCATTGCTGAACTCGACCGGCTGCTTTTTCTTCTTCGCTACCGGGCGTTTCGGCTTGATATAGCCGCCAAGGGTCTCGATAAAACCATCCACGATGGCACTGCGGAAAGGCTCGTTCACCAGGCGGATGGCAATTTCCTTGTTCAAGCTTTCGGGGCTGTCACGGACAATGCGCACCCAGTACTCCAGGATCTTGAGGTCCGCAAAATCCAGCCTGTTCGATCTTGCGCCGGAGCGCTTGTCCGTCTTCTTAAGGTTCTGATAAACCTTCTTAAAATACTGATCGTCTTTCTTCATCATATCCCTCTTTATTATACAGTCTGTGAAATTAAGCCGCCAAGAAGTAGCGGAAGTCCTTGTCGACGCCCTTTTCTACAAGGAGCTTGCGGATGGCCTTCAGGCGGTTATAGACCGTGGCACGGGTACAGTCCAGAGCCTTCGCCGTTTCGGATTCTTCGTAGCGGTCGCAACGCTCAAGAGTCGCAAGGTGCGTCTCGCAGAAGTCCAGCAGTTCCTTGGCACCGCCCAGTGCATCCAACATCGTCGACATCAATTCCTTCAATTCAATTCTATACTCTATATCGTCATTAAGGTCGGCATTTGTCAAATCCCCATTTTCGACGGAACCGTAGGCACACATCGAGAGGATTTCGTCCTCGCTCATGTCCTCTTCGAACGACATCTTGTCGCAGGACACTTCGCGGTCGGCGCGTTCCGAATTGGTGCACTTTTCGTCGTGGAACCTCCAATAGACCTTGTTGTAGAGGTAAGTGACGAAAGAGGCTTTGTGCGACGGATCATAAAGCATGACCGCGTCGTCGAAGGTCTCGTAGACTTCGCCCATGAGGAAGTCGCGGCGGGCGGCATCGTTCATGCCACGCATGGCGAAATCCGGTTCCATGGTACGGGAAAGACGGACCGCATACTTCATCAGGGACTTTTCGTGAATGTTCCAGAGGCGGCGTACCACCTGGGAACGGTCGGCAGGATTGAGCTGGGCGATTTTGATGAGGGACAGGGCTTCCTGACTGTACATAGTGCTCCTTTTTTTGAAAGACGACAATTCAAAACCCCTTTGGAACTCCCAAAGGATAAACGGTTTATACCAAACAGGCGAAAAGCCCGCTTTAAAAACTATTTTATTTGATACTGGCGGCTACTTTTAAATATAGCCAATTTCCAATGACACTTTCTGACAATTTTCTCGAAACAGAAATAAAACTAATCGTCATAGCTAATTAATGATAGAAAATTCTCCAAGTTCTAGCAAGTCTAACTTTTGTAAATTTTTCTTTCAATTTTTGATGGGAGAAAGCGGAAATTACAAAAAGACGCACCACACTTACTTTATCGTCTTTTATTTTCTAATTGTCAAAGAAAAAAACAAAAAAATTGAGGGTACGCTAACGCGAGCCCACTATGCAAGAAAAACGATGCAGGGCAATCACACGGGCCTGTACCCGAGCAGCTTCATGCTATAGAGGGCAGTTCCCTTGCTGATGCTCCGGACTCCGGTGGCATAGCCGAAGATATTGCGCAGCGGGACATCGGCCTTCAAGAAATGCGTCCTGCCGTCCCCACCGATTTCCTTCACCTTGCCGTCGCGGGACTGGATGTCGCCCGTCACGAGCCCCGCAAAGTTCACGGGGCATTCCAGCGAAAGTTCCATGATAGGTTCGTAGAGCTGCACATCGGCAGGCTTGATGAGCTTGACGACCGCATCGGCGCAGGCCTTCTTGATCATGGGCGGCAGCGCCCCTTCGGTCCAGGTGAATTCGTGGACCTCGAAGCGGACGCCGACCAGGGCCCCCTTGCCGAGCACGCCCACCTCGGTCGATTCCAGGAGCGCAGAGCGCACACCCGCCAAAATTTCGCGGGGAGCCGCCTCGAGGAATTCCGCGGAAAGGCGGATGTCGTGGGCGTCGCCCTCCAGCGGTGTCGCCGAAAGCTTGATAGAAATCTTATGGGGGCCGAGCTGGAAGGTATTCTCTACCGGCCCCACCGCATGGCAGAGGCGTTCCTGCCAACGCACCTCGGGAGCCCCCGCTCGCACCTCGCAGCCGAACTCGCGCTTGAGGCGGGCCAGCAGCACGTCCAGCTGCACCTCGCCCACCGTATGCAAATACCAGAATCCGCCATCGTCTTTCTGCACGCGGAAACTCGGATCCATGCGGCTAAGCGTATTCAGGCTCTTTTCCACGTGGTGGTAATCCTCGGAACCCAGGCACTCGATACGCGTCTGCAGCAGGGGCTGGTACCTGTCGCGGATAGAGGAATGAGCGCGCTCCCCTTGGTCGCTTTGAGGTATGGGGTCGCTCCGCCCTTCGGGCGTCACTTTGAGGATTTGTCCCAATTCGGTCTCGAACGGAGACCGCATCGCGTAAATGTCTCCCGAACGGATCTCGTCGACAGGCTGCAGCAAGTTCGCCTTGAGCCGCGAAAACTCGAAACCCGCGGGCCACTCCTTACGCTCCATGTCGGCATGGCTGCGGAAAAGCGAAATTTCGCCCACGCCCTTGAAATGCCGCAAGCGGATCACCTGCCCGAGCTCGCCTTCGGCAAACTCGGGCGCATCCGGCAAGAAGAACGAAAGAGCCGTCACCAGGCTGCGCACGCCGAAGCC
>LVAE01000090.1 GCA_001603905.1 Fibrobacterales bacterium Fibro_02 | reverse complement strand
CGCAAGTACATCAAGCGTTACCTGAAGCGCTGCATTACGGGCCCGTGGAGCCTGATTTGCGGCTTGTCCGTTTCGCTCAAGTATTTCTTTGACCCCAGACGCATCGTAACCGAGCAGTATCCTGAAAACAGGAAGACGCTCAAGATGCACGAACGTTATCGCGGCCGCCTCGAAATGATCGAAGACGCCGACGGGAACAACCACTGCACCGCTTGCGGCATGTGCGAACGCGCCTGCCCGAACGCCTCGATCAACGTGCTTTCGACCAAGAACATCGCAGGCAAGAAGGTACTCGGTCGCTACGTCTACCACTTCGCGAGCTGCACCCAGTGCGGGCTCTGCGTCGAAGCCTGTCCGTTCGGAGCCATCCGTATGAGCCAGGCGTTCGAAGTCGCCACGACCGACCCGAACACGCTCGAAATGATTCTTAACAAAAAGGAGGGCCAAGGCTAATGATCCAGAATCTGTTAGCAGGGCTTATTCCGCAGAATGTCGCCTTTCCGATGGGTGGAATGGACTTGGCGTTCTATCTGGTAGCCTTTATTATCCTTGTAACCGCCGTCTGCACGGTCGCCGTCAAGAACATCTTGCAGAGTGCCGTGTTCCTGATTTTCAGCTTCGTCGCGACAGCGATTCTTTATCTGCTCCTGCACGCGGAATTTACCGCGCTTGCCCAGGTGATGGTCTATGTGGGCGGCGTCGTGATTTTCGTGGTGTTCACGATTCTCTTGACGAGCCGCCTCGGCGAAGATGCGTTCTCGGTGAAGATTCCGAGAATCTTTGCCGCATTCGCGCTCTCGATTATCTTCGTGCTCGTGATGGTCAAGTGCCTGCTTCCCATCGAAGGACTTTCAAACGGCGTCGTTGCCGCTCCCGAAGGTTACGCTTCGCTCAAGGCATTCGCTCTTAGACTGCTGGGCTACGGCGAAGACGGATTCGTGATTCCGTTCGAAGTCGTGAGTATCCTTCTCCTGATGACGCTGATTTGCGCCATCACCATCGCCCGCAAAGGCAAGGAGGAAGAAGAAAAATGACCCTGATGAATTGTCTCATTCTCGCATTCCTGCTTTTCGGCATTGGCGTGTGGGGCCTGATGCGCCGCCGTCACCTGATCGGCATGCTGATTTCGATCGAACTCATGCTGAACGCAGCGAACATTAACTTTATTTCTTTTGCCTACTTCAGCGCCAGCGACTCCACAGCGGGTGCACTCTTCAGCATCTTCGTGATTGCGGTAACCGCCTGCGAAATGGCCATTGCCCTTGCCATCATCGTGTCGATGTACCGCCGCTACAAGAGCCTGGACGTAGAACAGTTGAGGGACCTCCATGATTAACGACGTTTCCATCAGCTATCTCATCTTCTTGATGCCGCTTTTGGTGTTTGCGATTAACGGACTTTTCCTCGGACGAAAATCCGACAAGGCTGCGGCCGCATTCGCCGTTGCAGGAAACGGCATTGCCATGGTTTCCGCGCTGATTGTCGCGGTACACTACTTCAGCTCCACTTTTGCCCCGCAGAAAGCGGTCCTGTTCGATTTTCCGTTCCTGAGTTTTGCGGAAAATTTCGCCGCAAAGATTGGCCTCCTCATCGATCCGCTTTCGGTGATGATGCTCGTGGTGGTCACGGTGATATCCTTCCTCGTGAACATTTACAGCATCGGTTACATGAGGGGCGACCGCAGCGCCGGCCGTTTCTTCTCGATTCTTTCGCTGTTCAGCTTCAGCATGCTCGGTCTCGTGGCCGCCACGAACCTTTTCCAGATGTTCATCTTCTGGGAACTCGTGGGTGTATCCAGCTACCTTCTCATCGGTTTCTGGTACCACAAGCCGTCTGCGGTGAGTGCGTCCAAGCAAGCGTTCATCCTCACACGCTTTGCCGATAGTTTTTTCCTGCTCGGTATCGTGATCGTGAGCTATGTGGTGCAGAGTTTTGACTTCTTTACCCTGAACGGCCTTACGCTCGCCGCCTTCAAGAAAGAAACTATAGACCTCGGCCTTATGGTCGTAAGCAAGGCTGACGCGCTCATCATCGGATCCATCCTTATCTTTACGGGTGGCTGGGGCAAGTCCGCCATGTTCCCGATGCATATCTGGCTTCCGAACGCGATGGAAGGTCCGACTCCGGTGTCTTCGATCATCCATAGTGCCACCATGGTGGTCGCAGGCGTTTATCTGGTAGCGAGACTCTTCCCGTTCTTCGCCGTGTGCGGCAATTCGCTCACGCTGATTATGTGGGTCGGCGCCTTCACCATGATTTTTGCAGCAGTCATCGCTTGCACGCAAAAGGACATCAAACGCATTCTCGCCTACTCGACGCTTTCACAGCTCGGCTACATGATGTTTGCTCTTGGCGCCTGCAAAACCGGCGATGCCGTCATTGCCACCGGCTGGACAGCCTCCACCTTCCACATCTTTACGCACGCCTTCTTCAAGTGCGCTTTGTTCCTCATCGCCGGTAGCCTGATTCACCAGGTACATACGAATGATTTGGACGCCATGGGCGGACTCCGTAAGAAGATGCCGCTTACCTACTGGAGCAGCCTTATCTGCGTGCTCGCCATCGCAGGCATTCCGCCGTTCTCCGGATTCTTCTCGAAGGACGAAATCATCTTGGCTGCCTTCCAGGGGCATCATTATGTGGTTTTCGGCCTCGCGATTCTCACGAGCGGCCTCACCACCTTCTACATGTTCCGTCTGTTCTTCCTCGCGTTCCACGGCGCTCCGCGTTCTGAATCGGTGAAGCAAGGGCATGTGCACGAAGACTTCTTCATGACGCTCCCGATCGTGATTCTTGCCGTACCGGCCCTGTTGAGCGGTCTTCTCGGCAAGGGCATCTTCGAACACTACTTTGTACCGGGTAGACTCCGCGTGCCGCAACTGGTGTTGCTCCCCCACGCCGAATGGATCCCGTACGTGGCTGTTGCCGTTGCCGCTGTCGCTCTTTTAATCGCCTGGTTCTTCTACGCAAGCCCGAAGGCTAAAGTGGAACGCGCCCTCGACGAATCCAACCGCAGCGCACTCTACAAGGTCGTTTACCACAAGTTCTACTTCGACGAAATGTACTACGCCGTGGTGCGTCAATTCGTGATTGGCGGCATCGCCCGCGTGGCCCGTTTTATCCAGGACTACATTATCGAAGGGATCCTCGCATTCTGCATCTGGTTCATCCACAAGTTGGGCGACCTCGTGCGTTACGCGCAGGGCGGCAACCTGAGTTTTTATCTGGGCACGCTGATTATCGGCGTATTGCTGTGGCGTTTCCTGGGACAACTCCCCTTCTAGGCGAAAGGTTTAACTATGGATACTTTGCTTTTTAACCTTATCTGGATCCTCCCGCTGATTACGGTTTTGGCCTGCGCTCCGATTTCCGCTCAAAAGGAAACGCTCCTCAAGACCATCCACGCTACATCGGGAACGATTGTCCTTCTGCTTGTCGGTTATCTTACTTACAGGCTCTACACGCTTGGTGTGGACAGCGCAGCCAAGGAATCGGCCCCGCTCCTGTTGCACTACTACATGGACATCCCCTGGCTTCACATGTTCAACGCCCACTACATTGTCGGCGCGGACGGACTCAACATGTTCCTACTGTTCCTTACGGCGGTCATCGTATGGGGCGGCATTCTCGTCAGCTGGAACATCAAGGGAAACCAGAAAGTCTTCTTTGCCCTCATCCAGCTCCTGGCAACAAGCGTCTACGGCGTGTTCATGAGCATGGACCTGGTACTGTTCTTCGTGTTCTACGAAATGGAAGCGCTCTGCATGTACCTGATGATCGCGGGCTACGGTTCGGGCCGCAAGGACTACGGTGGTAAGAAGCTGACCTTGACCCTTGCGTTCGGCTCCTCGATGATCTTGGCGACACTCTTCGGCCTCTACTTCGAAAGCGGAATCTACAGTTTCAGCCTTGTCGAACTTTCCAAGGTGACGCTCCCGATGGATTTCCAGATGTGGGCATTCCCGCTCATGTTCATGGGATTTGCCGTTTCGAGTTCCCTGTTCCCGTTCCACTTCTGGAGCCCGGACGGTCACTCCGCCGCTCCGACGGCAGTCTCGATGCTTGCCGCCGGCGTGATGATGAAGATGGGCGCTTACGGTTGTCTTCGCGTCGCGATGTTCCTGATGCCGGAAGCCGCCAAGATCTGGCTCCCGTACGTGGTGGCGCTCCTGATTTTCAACGTGGTTCTCGGCCCCTTCATTGCACTGCGCCACAAGGACCTCAAGTACATTACCGCTTACAGTTCCATTAGCCACTTGGGCCTGATTTTCCTCGGTCTCGCGGCGCTTACTCCGGTGGGACTTCGCGGAGCCTCTCTCCAGATGATTTCTCACGGATTCCTGACGGGACTTTTCTTCGCGACCATCGGCATGATCTACGAGCGCACGCATACCCGTGACATCACCGAGATGGGCGGCATCATGCGCAAGCTCCCGTTCCTCGGCGTAGGTTTTGTTATCGCAGGCTTTGCAGGCCTTGGTCTGCCGGGTTTCAGCGGGTTCATCGCCGAAAGCAACATCTTTATCGGCGCCTTCCAGCAGGATTCTACGCTTACGCGCATCGTGACCGTGCTTGCAATTCTCTCGATTACGACGACCGCCGTTTACATTCTGCAGACGGCCAACCGCATGCTGCACGGCAATATGCCCGCCAAGTACGAGACGCTTACCGACGCGACTTTCCGCGAAAAGCTCGTGGTCGTGGTTCTGGTGCTCTGTCTCCTTTTGATTGGCGTGTTCCCCGGATGGATTGCCGACATGCTTGACCAAAGTATCGCACCTATGATGAGGTGGTAATTTAATATGTATATTCCCAATTTTATCATCCCAGATTTACTGCTTCTGCTTTTTCCGTTCATCGTGATCGGAAGTAGACTTTTCTGCACCGACCGCTCCAAGGTGCCTTGGCGCATTGCGAACATCGGGTTCATCGCCATCTTCGTTCTGTTGAACTTCATTCCGCTTTCGGGCGGAGTGGGAAGGTTCTTCATTACCAACTGGCATATCGACGATTTCGGCGTGCTTATGCGCGAAGTGCTGATGGTTTCGGCCATTCTCGGCATCTGGCTTGCGAAGGACTACTTCGAGCACGGCGGCGACGGCAAGCCCGCCATGCACCAGATTGCGGAATTTATCGGCACCGTGGCATTCGCCACCTTCGGCGGATTCACCGTCGTTTCGGCCTGCGACCTGCTCACGTTCTTCCTGGGCCTTGAAATCGCAACAATCCCGATGTACGCCCTTGCCGCATGGAACAAGCGCGACCAATACGGTTCAGAAGCGGCCACCAAGTATATCCTGATGGGCTCCGTCGCGACCGCCTTTGAACTGTTCGGTTTCAGCTACCTTTACGGTTTTGCAGGATCCATCCACTTTGATTCCATCCAGCACGCAGTTGCAAGCGGAAGTTCTCCATTGCTGTGGATTGCCGTGCTGTTCCTGTTTGCAGGAATCGGTTTCAAGCTGACCCTGTTCCCCTTCTACACCTGGGCCCCCGACGTTTACGAAGGTGCGCCTACGCCCGTGACCGCCATTCTCTCGGTGACCTCCAAGGCGACCGCGATTGCATTCCTCGTCGTTCTGGTCTACGGTCCGCTCTCCCCCATCAAGGAACAGGTTGCCCCGTTCATCGCCCTTCTTGCAGGCACGACCCTGTTCGTCGGTAACCTCGGTGCCCTCAAGCAGAGCAGGCTCCGTCGCTTCATGGCCTACAGTTCCATTGCGCAGGCGGGCTATATCATGGTTGCTCTCCTCGGTGATGCCGTCATGGGAAAGACAGCCATTATCTACTACCTGTTCGTGTATGCCATTTCGAACTACCTCGCGTTCTTCATTTTCGGCATCATCGGCCACCACCGCGAAGAAACCTTCGATTCCCTGCGCGGACTTTCCAAGCAGAAGCCGACACTCGCGATTGCGCTTGCCGTCGCTATGTTCAGCCTCGCAGGTATTCCGCCGCTTGCAGGTTTCTTCGGAAAGTTCCACCTTTTCTTCAGTGGCGCATCGACCGGTCATTACGGCATCGTTGCCTTTGCTGTCCTCAATAACGTACTCGCCCTCTACTACTACTTGCAGCTGATTAAAAGCGCATGGATAGACGACACGGACGAACACCTGAATCCGCTCCGCATGACCAAGCGTCAACGCAACGTCATCGTCCTCCTGACCGTGGCAGTGATCGTGCTTGGCGTACTGCCGTTCCTAAGCGACAATATCTTCGCTGGTTTCACGTTTTAATAAAACGCAGCTCGCGACCAATTTTCCTACGTCAAAACGCCCCGATTTTTCGGGGCGTTTGCATATTCACAGGGATTTCGCAGAAACCTTTTTATCCGTGAGTCAGCCTTATAAAGAAGCTAATGGAATTGCGCTCATGTTCTTCCTTATCGTTACCGTCTTCAAAGACGGTGACATTGACATATGCAATGCCCACGCCGAGCGACCAGGTATCACTCACCCACCAATCCTTGCCCAATTCAAAGCGCGTATAGACACCGCCATTCGAAATGATAGAGAAGGAGTCATCCAGATGAGAGTCAAAAGCCTCGACACCCCCCGAAGCGCCGATATACAAGCCATTCAACATCGATTCGGGATTTCGGAACGGATAAATAGAAAGGCCAAGACCAAAGGCTTCCATAAAGGCAAGAGCATCGTCCTTTTTCTTTTTAGTTCCTTCTGGAATCGTATCAACCAAAGTCAGGTTACCCGAGTGGTCATAATGGGATTGAAGTCCCCTATTCGTTTTTCGATAAGACCCCTCCCCCTGATAGATTCCCGTCGAGAAGATGGTATACATAGCCACCATATTACAGATAGATTTTCCAAAGCGGAATTCTATAACCGGCGCACCCCAACCAGAAAATTCTTCATGGAGAACCCTTTCGTGCTCATACTTGCTTTGAGGGATAAAGCTTCCGTCTGTATCCAAGTAACCGCCGCCCGTACTATACGACACGTTCGATTCGTCCACGGATGAAGACAAGTACGAGACACCCATACCCATACTGAAAAAGAATCCGCGATGTTCGTGGGGCGGGCGCACCTTCTTTGCACGAACCGTTTTCGCCGGAGCGACAGGTTCTGCCTCGGGAACAGGACTTGAAACTTGCGGAGCCACCTCGTCCTGGGCCCACGCAGCGACAGCCACCGCCATCGCGATGAATAGACTTTTACTCATCTTCATAGTCTATCCTCGAGTGAGCCTGAGCGAAAGAGAAATTACGTTGTCTGTATCATGAGACTCGACCGTATTCCAGACCAGGCCACTACGCGCATAGCCAAGCCCCACACCGAGAGACAGGTGATCGTTCACCCACCAGTCCTTGCCAAGTTCCACCTGGAAAGCAGCCCCCGCATTCAACGAAGCATCCTGAAGGCCGTCCACGATCATTGTCGCAAAGCACGTATAACCAACGGAGCCACCGATAAAGAGGCCGTTCATCGGAGAGGTCTTGGACTGAATCGGATAAATGGTCGTACCAAAACCAATGTATGTCCTGAAACCGTAGGCGTCCGAAGACCTACCCTTCACCCTCTTGTTTTTCAGTTCCTCATCTATGCAGATTTTATTGTCGCCACATTCCTTGCGATACTCAGTGTATCCCTCTTCCATCGTCCCCGAAAAGAAACCCAGGTTGAAAACCGTATGAACGGCAAGTAAATTGGCGAGCGCAACGCCGAACTTGAATTCAAACATCGGGAACGTGCCACCACTAAAATCGAAAGTGTTAATTTCACGACCCGTGACATTCGATTGTCCATTATTGTATTCGTCTACTTCATATTTGCTGTTTTCATACCAGTTGTAGGCTGCCCCGAACGAAACGCTGTTGTAGAAACCGCGGTGTTCCTGTGGAGCGGGAGCCCCCAGAGTGGGAGCGGATTGTGCGCTAGCAAACGCTGCCAGTGACAGCAGTAAGACAGAAAAAATTCTTTTGTTCATATTCCTAACCATTTGTTAAAAATCCAGGCCAAATATACAAAAATATGGCAAAGGGGGAAGCCTCCCCCTGCCTTCAGCCCCGACTAAGTCATTTGACGTGGCCCGAACGTGTCACCCTGAGCGAAGGCGCAAAGCGCCGAAGTCGAATAGGTCTAACCGGGTCTTCCGTCACCCCTTCGAACGGGGCCTCAGACGCCGGCCCCGTAACGCCCCGCTTGAGTGATTCACAAATGCTCCATTTTGTAAACACTTTTCGCAAGGATTCGCTATTCGTGAGCCACTAGAATTTGTAACTTTATACTCGTAAAAATTTAACCCCAATTCATGGAATTGACTATGAGCATTAAAGAATACCTCGCCGGCGCAAAACAGGCCGGTTCCGTCCAGAAGCTGATGACCCCGGGCCTCGCCGTAGAATTTATCCAGCCCTGGTACACCCCGCTTTCTACGACCCCTTCTACCACGGGTATTGCTGTCGGCGGTATCGGCTCGACATTCACCGCAACGCCTGCTGGCACCACTCCCGTGATGAACGTGATGCCGGGCGTGCAGGTCCGCACCGAAAAGCCCGCCGACCTCCGCTTCAACAACTTCTTCTTCCGCGAATCCGTAATCGACGCGAAAGCCGCTCTCGAAATCGTCGACTTCGCTGGTTTTACGCAGATGCTCGCCAAGTACCCGCTCGTGGACGCCAAGGGCGAAGCACTCTTCAGCGCCGCTGAACTTGCGAACCAGAAGAAGGCCGAAGCCAAGCTCAACAAGGCTATTGCCGAAAAGGATTTCTTCAAGAACAATGCCGCCGACTTTGAACGCTGGCACATCGAATGGAGCGACCGCACCGCCGCCCTCCTGAACAAGGCCGGTGCCGAACTCAACCGCAGCGCCGTCATCGACTTCTTCAACGGCGTCGTCGGCGAAAAGGCCGTGCGTCAGGGCGCCCTCACCGCCGCTTGGGCAAATGACTCTGAATTCCTGGGCCAGGCCGGTTACGACGCCGCCAAGATGCAGTACGCCGCCCTCTATCCGGTGAGCGAAACCAAGTACGAAGGCAAGGGCGTGCAGATTACCAAAACCCAGTCCAGCTACGTGACTCCGGGTGACGAACGCCTCTCCAGCCTCCCGGTGAACGCGACCGTGTTCACTCTCGAAAACACCTCCAAGGAAACCCGCGAAATTACGATCGTGCAGGTGCAGGACTGCATCGCCGGTTACATGGCCAAGAAGGACCGCCAGGGCGTTCAGGACTCCAGCTTCGTGCTCGTGCCGTCTGCACGTTTCCCGAAGGGTGTCAAGTTCAGCAAGCAGGCCAAGGATGGCCGCGAAGTCCGCGGTCTCGAATTCTACAACGAAAAGCCGCTCGTCGAAAGCGACTTCAACGGCTGCATGGGCGTGTCCGTCGCTTGGAACAAGAAGGATAACCTGAACGTTTCCGTGAAGCCGATGTTCTATCAGGATGACGCAGCCTCCGTGCTGAAGGGAGCTCTCCGCAGCGGTCGCGTTTGCGAAGCCTGGGTCAAGAACGTTTACAGCGGCCGCGAAACGATGGCTGGTGCTGTTGCCGTTACCGCCGTTTTGAAGCCGAAGCAGAAGGTCAGCTTCCAGTTCAACCTGGTGCTCGACTTCCCCGAAATCAAGCTGAACAAGCTTACTTCCGCCAAGAAGTACACCGCGTTCTTCCCCGAAGCTTATGGCCGCGTGGGCGCTATCCTCGAAGAAGCCCTCGCCGCCGACAAGAACTTCGACGCACGCCTCAAGGCATTCGAAGCGCTCGTGCCGAAGAAGGCTGTCGCCAAGCTCTACAAGACGGCTGCCAAGCAGGATGAATTCAAGAGCCTCGCCCTCAACACGCTCAGCTTCCTCGCCGAAGCCACCGTGTGGGACAAGGATGACCGCTTCCTCGTCCGCGAATGCGCCGACTATCCGTTCTTCAACTCGCTGGACGTTTACTTCTACGGCAGCTTCAGCCTGATGGCCCTGATGCCGCGCCTCGACGGCGTGGTGATGAAGCGCTTCGGTGACGCGATTCTCGCCGTGAACGACAACCGTCGCCGCCACCACGAATACGTGAACCACCCGTTTGCAGACCTCCCGGACCCGAAACTTGAAGGCCCGCGCGCCGTTCGTGGTGCCGTGATTCATGACCTCGGAAGCCCCTTCGATGCAGAACCCGATGCCTACGACTGGCACAACGTGAAGGAATGGAAGGATCTCGCTCCGAAGTACGTGCTGATGGTTCTCCGTCACTACGTGAAGACGCAGGATATCGAAAACCTGAAGGATTGCAAGGAAGCTGTTTACGCCGCCATGCAGTACCTCGAAAAGATGGTGAACGAAGGCGAAAACTTCCCGCTCACCCACGGTACCGACGACACGTTCGACAACCTCTCCAGCCACGGCATTTCCGTGTACTGCGGTAGCCTCTGGATTGCAGGCCTCCGCGCTGCAGCAAAGATTGCCGAAATTCTCGGCGATAAGCAGCAGGCCGACACCTGGAACGCCAAGGCCGACGCCGCCAACAAGGAATTCGACGAAGCTCTGTGGGACGAAGCCGAAGGCTACTACCACTTCTTCGTAACCCCGATGGAAGCAAAGGACGTTGTGGCAGACAAGCTCCCGCAACTCGCCGACGCCATCAAGGAAACGCTCGTCATCGACGGCAACAACGTGAAGGCCGCCCTCAAGACCATCAACGAATGGCTCAACTCCGGCGAAATCCCGAGCGACGTGGAACTTTCCAAGAACGAACTCCGCGGCCTCAAGAAGGCATGGCTCACCGCCCAGTGCAAGGACGCCTTTACCGCCAGCTGGAACGCAAAGATTGCCAACGACAGCGACGACGTCTTCGCCGACACGATGCTCGCCGACACCTACCTCCGTCTGCTCGGTCTCAAGCCCATCAGCGACGAGAAGAAGGCCAAGGCCAACCTGTTGCGCGTTTTCAACACGAACTACAAGGCCAACAGCCCGCTCATCGGTGCCGCCAACCTTGTTCGTAAGGACGGCTCTCCGCTCGACGAATTCAACTTCCAGGCTCACGACGTGTGGATCGGTATCCAGTACAGCATCATGTGCGCCATGATGCACCACGGCCTCGAAAAGCAGGCTGCCGACATGGGCGATTCCATGATCCGCAACCTCTACGAGGAAGCCCGCATCCCGTTCGCTGCACCGGAAGGATTCAACGGCTCCTGCCGCCTGCACCCGGAAGCGCTCGTGAAGGCATTCGGCCTTAGCGCCACCGCCGCCGACAAGATGCACAAGGAACTCCTGAAGAAGGGCGCCCTCCTTGCCGACAGCCGCATCAGCCCGAAGCTCCCCCGCAACCTGCCCGCCTTTACCAAGGCATTCGGCAGCATCGCCAAGGCCAATAAGGTTGAAGCAAGCGCACTGTTCATGCTGCTCCACAGCACGGCACTCAAGTACACCGCCGGTAAGTACTTCCGCCCTGGCATGGTGTTCGCCCTGTTGTACTAATGAGACCGCTCGGCTCTATCGCAGATTAAAAATGTGATATCGCCTCGCTCTCGCAACCACGCCCGGTTAATACCGGGCGTTTGTTGCTCACGGACATGCTTCAGCTTCAGAGGTAAGCTCGCCTCGCTCACATGGCCTCGGCCTTTGGCCGACGAATGTTCGCTCAACGACTTACCTCTTGCGCTCTGCATTACTAGCATAAAACGCTACGGAGACGGCTTTACATGCTCGCATGGCCTTAGCCTTCGGCCAACGAATGCTCGCTTTGCAAAGTCATCTCCTTCGCTTTTGCAGCACGAACAATATTGCAATTTGTCATTCCGGCCTCCGGGCCGGAATCTCCCAAAACTTAAAGGTAGTGTCAAGGGTTTTTCGCAAAAATAGTTTGTTCCAACATCAGATCTAGGCTACATTTC
>LVAE01000089.1 GCA_001603905.1 Fibrobacterales bacterium Fibro_02 | reverse complement strand
TTTTTGTACAAAAGCCTCTTGACATTTAATACAGTATGTCATATCCATGCAAGCATGGCTGCGACTCTCGCCTTACGCATTTGTGCCAAGATTCTGAATATTAGGTACATTAATGCTCGACGTGTTTCTCCGTCTAATGGAGAAATGCGTCTTTTTTTATTTCGATTTTCGGGATAAAGGGGACGTGGTCGGCGGCACCTACATGGGTGACGGCAAGTTCTTCGGTTTCTTCGGCAACTTCGCCGATCCGACCAACTTCAACAACTACGAATGGGAATTCGTGGTGGTCGATGTCTACAAGAAGACTGTCGAAAAGGTCGATGGCCTCACCCCGACCATTCCGTGGTTTGCACCTTCTATCCATCTTGATTACGATCGCAAGAGCGTCCTCGTAGGCCACGCCGACAGCAAGGGCGGCGCCATTTATCGCTACGACATCGCTAGCGGCAAGGTCTCCAAGGAAATGGACGTGACCACCGGAACCGCCTACTACATCGTCCCAGTCGTAGAATATTATCTCGACATTAAGTAGTACTTATTCATATACCAACAGCACGGCCACCCTGCTTAACCGCGGGGTGGCTGTTTTTTACCCCCATTTTCCGCAGTTTAGCCTTTACTAATTAGCCAAGGCTTTCTAAATTTAGCGTTGACTAATATATAAGGTGTGTTTTTCGTCTAATCGGAGCCGTCCTATGGAACAAGTAAAGTTAAGCCAGAGCCTTGAAGACTACTTGGAAATGGTGCATATGCTGCGCCTTGCAAACGGGATTGCCCGTGTCCGCGACATTGCGGCGGCGCTCAAGGTCAAGATGCCGTCGGTTGCCAAGGCGGTAATCGAACTCAAGAAGCTCGGCCTTGTGACGCAGGAGCCTTACAGCGGTATTGAACTCACCTCTGAAGGTGCGCTCGTCGCGTCCCAGATTCTGAACCGTCACATTCTGCTGAAGGGTTTTCTTATCAAGCTAGGTGTGTCCGAGGCAATTGCCGACAAGGATGCCTGCTGCATGGAGCACATCCTTTCGGCGGAAACTCTCGAGAAAATCGAGGAATTTGTGAACACGCCCAGTGAGCCGTCGAAAAAGTCGAAGACCGCTAAATCTACGAAAAAGTAAATCGTTGGTGTATGAATAACGAACCGAAGTTTTCGGAACTTAAAAAAGGCGATAAGGCCGAAATTATTGGATACAACACGGGTGATTCTCAGTACAAGTCCAAGCTTTTATCGATGGGACTTGTGCGCGGCGTGGTGCTGCAGGTTTTGCAGGTAGCCCCGCTCGGCGATCCGGTCGAGGTGAGCGTGCTTTCGTACAGGCTTTCGCTCCGCAAACAAGAAGCCAACGTGCTTAAGTTGAGGAGAGTCTGATGCCTATCGAGAAAGAAGTTTTCACGATTGCGATTGCGGGCAACCCGAACTGCGGAAAGACGGCGCTCTTTAACTCGCTTACCGGCTCGAACCAGATTGTGGGCAACTGGCCGGGCGTGACCGTCGAAAAGAAGGAAGGCCAGTTCAAGCTTGACGATCACACGATTCGCGTGGTCGACTTGCCGGGCATCTACGCGCTGTTTGCAAACTCCGAAGACGAACGCGCCGCTCTCGATTACTTGCTCAAGGGCGAGGCTGACTTGGTCGTGAACATTCTGGATGCCACGAACCTGGAGCGCAACCTGTTCCTCACGAGCCAGCTGATGGAAAAGGGCGTGCCGATGGTCTTGGCGGTGAACATGATGGACATCGCGGCGAGTCGCGGCGTTCATGTGGACCTGCACAAGCTCGAAGAAATCCTCGGCGTGACGGCGATTGGCCTCACGGCGGTTTCGCCCAAGAGCTGCGAAGGATTCGTGAACGACTTGCACAAGCTGCTGCACAACAGTCGAGAACTTCCGCTCCCGAAGGCGGTCAAGCATTCCGAAGTCCTGGAAAAGCTGATTGAAGAAATTTCGGTGCCGCTCAAGCCCGTGGCCGATAAACTCGGCGCAAGCCCGCGCTGGACAGCGGTGCAGTACCTGGAGCATAGCGGGCGAGTGCTGGAACTTGCCGATGAACTCGGTGTTGAAATCCCGCACGACAAGATTGAAGAAGATTTGGGCGAAGAGGTGGAATTTGCGCTGGCCGATTCCCGCTACTCCTATGCCCGCGACATCGCGAAGGCGGTCATCCGCGACAATACCAATACGAGCACGCGAACCGACAAGCTCGACAAGCTCTTCTTGAACCGCATCCTGGGAATTCCGCTTTTCCTCATTGCCATGTATCTGGTGTTCTGGTTTGCGGTGAAGGTTGGCAGCGCGTTTATTGATTTCTTCGACATCCTGTTCGGTGGAATTTTCGTGGACGGCATGACGGAACTCCTGACGAAGATTGGGGCTCCGGGCGTTGTCGTGGCGCTCTTGGCGAACGGTATCGGAACTGGCATCCAGACGGTATCGACGTTCATTCCGGTCATCTTCTTCATGTTCCTTTGCCTTTCGTTCCTCGAGGATTCTGGCTACATGTCCCGCGCGGCGTTCGTGGCGGATCGCTTTATGCGGTTCCTCGGGCTCCCGGGCAAGGCCTTTGTGCCGATGATTGTAGGCTTCGGTTGCTCGGTGCCTGCGCTCATGGGCACGCGCACGCTCGAAAACAAGCGCGAAAGGTTCCTTACGTTGTTCCTGGTGCCGTTCATGAGTTGTGGTGCGCGCCTCCCGGTGTATGCGCTATTTGGTGCGGCGTTCTTCGGCGAAAGCGCAGGGACGCTCGTGTTCGGGATTTACTTGACGGGCATTGTGATTGCCCTGATTTACGGCCTGCTCTTGCGCCATACGGTTTTCATGGGCAAGGAATCGACGTTCATCATGGAACTGCCGCCTTACCATTTGCCCAAGGTGCGTAACCTTTTCCGCCATGCATGGCTCCGCCTCAAGGAATTTGTTTTCCGCGCGGGTAAGGTCGTGCTCATCATGGTGACGGTACTCGGCTTTATGGGCTCCATCGGAACCGACGGAAGTTTCGGTAACGACAACAACGAAAAGTCGGTGCTGAGTGCCGTGGGGACGGTGATTACGCCGGTGTTCGAACCTTTTGGCGTCGAACGCGATAACTGGCCTGCTTCGGTGGCTCTCTTTACAGGACTTTTCGCGAAGGAGGCGATAGTCGGTACGCTCAATTCGCTGTATGCCATCGAGGGCACGGGCGACACTAACGCGGCGGGGGAGGCCGGCGCGCTTACTACTGCCGACGCGACTCCGGATGACGACGAAGGCTTTAGCCTGAAATCGACAGTAAAGGATGCTCTCGTGAGTGTCCCCACGAATTTGGTGGAAGTCTTCACCTCGATTGCAAGCCCGCTGGGCGTCAAAGCAGCCGTCGAAGAATCTGAAGGTGCCGAAGAAGGTGCGTACAAGACGATGCAGGCGCATTTCAACTTGGGGCGCTTCCAGGTGCTGGCTTATTTGCTGTTCATCTTGCTCTATGTGCCGTGTCTCGCTGCCATGGGAACCGCCTTCCGTGAACTCGGGCGCTTTTACGGGACGCTCATGATGGTGCTTCAGACGGTTATTGGCTGGAGCCTCTCGGTGCTGTTCTTCCAGGTGACCTGCGGGCATTCCGTCGCGTTGATTTTGACCTCGGTGGTACTCCTCGCCGGAGTGGTCGTCGCGCTTATCGCCATCGGCCGCGACCAGCGCAAAAAGAAAGTGTTCGACTAATTGCGTCTTTGGGGTCTGTAACCAAAAATTAAAACGGAAAAATTTTATATTTTCGCCCCGACCCCCAGACGAGATCCGCATGGTACATTTTTTGAACAATTTGAAACTTCCGACGAAGTTGGTTATGCTTGCCCTCTTTGTCGGATTTTCGTTGTCTTATGCGATTACGTCTATCCCCATTAACGGGGTCAAGGCTTCGGCCACCTTGCCTGACCTGGGACAGAGAAATTTCCGTCCCGAAAATATGGTCATGAAAAAGAACGTGCATCCGTTCTATCAGGTTTGGGGCGCTAAGTACAAGGACAAGCCCATTACATTGGAATTCATTGTCGAGGCGCAGCGCCTTGATGTGATCACCCTGTTCAACGGGTACATGCGCGATTCCTCGTTCTATACGAATTTCAGCCTTGCCAAGAATATAAGGATCTACCAGAACTCAACGGACAATTTGGTCCGGGAGGTCACGCTTTCCAAGCCGAGGTGGGGTGGGTTCAAGCACCCGCATCCCGATATCATCGTTTTTGAAAAGCCCCTGCAGAACGTGTTCAAGATCATTATCGAAATTGACGACATCTATCCGGGTAAGGCCTGGAACGATGTGTGCATTGCGTTGGTCAAGTTCTGGGGTTTCCCAAGGCTGCCTCGTAAACTCAAGTCGGCGCAGATGAAGGATCCGCGAGATGGCCAGAGCTACAAGACGGTAAAGATTGGGGATCTTGTGTGGATGACGCAGGACTTGCGTTACAAGACTCCGGACAGCCGTCCTTTTACGGATGCTAATGCGCCCAACTTACGCTTGCCTGCCGATGCGGGACTCGAATATCCGGAATCCGATATCGAGGGAATTTGCCCTGAAGGTTGGCGACTTCCGACGGAATCTGAATTTGTCAATTTGAAAACGGCGTTTCCTGAAACGTCCACTCTAGACGATTTCTTCGCGGCTACCTTCCGTAGGCCGATTTATTCCATTCATGAAGAAGATACTCCGGGGCGCGAGCAGGGCTATGCAACGGATGTCGAGGAATTCTTCTATCCGACGGATGTTTTCGGGCTGAATTTTTCCACATTGACCCGCCATTACTATGACAGCGAATGTTCCGAAGAAAGCAGCGAAAAGTTTGCTTTCTCGTCGTACTGGACCTCGGATTCAAAGGAAATTCCCCTCTGGCCTGACGAAGACGGAAATGTCGAAGTGAAACAGTTGCGTTTCTATCGCTTCGGCGGTACCGATTATTGCGAAGCGATGCTCTGCCGCGAAGACTTCCACTTTGTCCGCTGCGTGATGGAATAGTTTTTTTCGCTACATAATTTGCGACAAAATATTCTCGCTACAGAATTTATTTGTATTTAATGCGAGTAACGCAAAAATCCGCCGGCTTTCACCGGCGGATTTGCATTTTGTGAGGTTCTGTATATGAATACGATTGGCGAGCTTTAGAACCAGTCATTCTCGACCGAAGGGAGGGAATCCAGGGCTGGATCCCGTCCCCTCTTCGAGGGTCCAGGATGACATGTTCAATTAATAGATAAACAACATCTCCCTATATTTCGGCAGCGGCCACTTTTCGTCGGGCACGATGCTTTCGATCTTGTCGACGATAATGCGGAGGTTTGCCATGGCATCGAGAATAGCTTCGTGCTTGTCGCCGAGAGCGGCTTCCATCTGAGCAACAGCGGCTTCGAGTTCCTTGAGCTTGTCGCCGAGTTCGCGGGCGTAACCGTCAACAGCGTAGAAACCCTGGGTCTTGGCCATTTCGTTGGTCTTGAGGGCGTTGCTGTAGGCGCAGAGCACCTGCGGGAGAACCACGTTCTTTGCAATGTCGAATGCAATCTTGCCTTCGATGTGGATCTTCTTGTGGTAATCTTCCATGTTGACTTCGTAACGGGAGTCGAGTTCGCGCTTGTTGAACACGCCGTACTTTTCGAACAGAGCCACGTTTTCCTTCTTGTTGAGAGCCTGGAGGGCTTCCATGGTGGTGCGGATGTTCGGGAGGCCGCGCTTGGCTGCTTCTTCGACCCATTCGTCGGTGTAGCCGTTGCCGTTGAAGATAACCTTCTTGTGTTCCTTCACGATTTTCTGCAACAGGTTCTGCAGTTCTTCGTGGAACTTGTCGGCAGAAACATTGGCGAGCTTGTCGGCGATGAGGTCGAAGGCTTCGGCGACGATCGTGTTCAGGATGACGTTCGGTTCGGAACAGCTCTGGCTAGAACCCGGAGCGCGGAATTCGAACTTGTTGCCGGTGAAGGCGAACGGAGAAGTACGGTTACGGTCGGTAGCGTCGCGCGGGAGCGGCGGGAGAGTGTCAGAACCGAGCTTCAGTGCACCGGCCTGCTTGCTGGACTTCGGATCGCCCTTTTCGAGCTGATCGACGACGTCGGCGAGCTGGTCGCCGAGGTACATGGAGATGATTGCCGGAGGAGCTTCGTTGGCACCGAGACGGTGATCGTTACCGGCGCTAGCAACAGCCATACGGAGCAAGTCGGCGTGGGTGTCAACAGCATAGATCACAGCGCAGAGCGTGGTGAGGAAAATGGCGTTCTGGTGCGGGTCCTTGCCCGGGTTCAACAGGTTCACCTTGCCGTAGTTCACGGACCAGTTGTTGTGCTTACCGGAACCATTGATGCCGGCGAACGGCTTTTCGTGCAGCAGGCAGACGAGACCGTGGCGGTCAGCGACCTGGCGGAGCACTTCCATAATCTGCATGTTGTGGTCGCAAGCGAGGTTCACTTCTTCGAACATCGGGGCGAGTTCGAACTGGGCCGGGGCGACTTCGTTGTGGCGAGTCTTTGCCGGAATGCCGAGCTTCCAGAGTTCCTTTTCCACATCGTTCATAAAGTTCAAGATGCGGGACGGAATGCTACCGAAGTAGTGGTCTTCCATCTGCTGGTGCTTTGCAGGTGCTGCACCGAACAAGGTGCGGCCAGCCTGATACAGGTCAGGACGCTGCAGGTAGAAACGCTTGTCAATCAGGAAATATTCCTGTTCGGCACCGAGAGTGACGGTGACCTTCTGCTGGGCAACGCCGAAGAGACCCATGAGGCGGTCGGCGGACTTCTGCAGGGCCTGAATAGAACGGAGGAGCGGAGTCTTCTTGTCCAAGGCTTCACCGGTGTAGCTACAGAACGCAGTCGGGATGCAGAGGGTTGCACCGTTGCCGTGACGCTTGATGAAAGCCGGAGAGGTCGGATCCCAGGCGGTGTAGCCGCGGGCTTCGAAAGTGGAGCGAAGGCCGCCGCTCGGGAAGGACGATGCGTCCGGTTCGCCGACGATCAGGTTCTTGCCGCTGAAGGCGAGGATAGCCTTGCCTTCTTCGGGTTCGAGGAAGGAGTCGTGCTTTTCGGCGGTAGAACCGGTAAGGGGCTGGAACCAGTGAGTAAAGTGGGTGGCGCCGCGGTCGATAGCCCATTTCTTCATGGCGTGGGCGACTTCGCCTGCGATGCTCGGGTCAAGCGGTGCGCCGCCATCGATAGTGGCGAAAAGCTTTTTGCAAATGTCTTTCGGAAGGTAGGCGCGCATGGCCTCGGCGTTGAAGACGTCTTCGCCGTAGAAGTCGATGTTTGCGGGTGCTGCGGGGAGGTTAGCGCCGGCGTTTTCGCTGGCGATTTCCTTGATAGCTTTTAATCTGTATTCGTTGCTCATGGCAATCTCCTATGAATTTTGTTTTCGGTGCCATGGATGCAAAAAACGTGCCAAAGATGTAAAATGCTCAAAAAATGTTATAAATGGGCTTTTGTATGAGCGAAATACTGAATTTTAGCAGATTTTTATTACGGATTTTGTAATAAAAATAATGAAATTACATTTTGTGTAAATTAAGCCGGTGCCGTTTTTTAGGCAATGAGCATCTTTACGCCGATTCCAATCAGGATAATGCCTGCGATGATTTCAGGAATCTTTGTCTTGAATCGTTTGGCGGCGTGTCGGCCGATTTTGTACCCGATAACGCCCATGATAAAGCTAGCAAGCGCAATGGCGCTAGTGGCAAGCACCATGTTCGCGTTCAGGAATGCAAACGAAATTCCGACAGCGAATGCGTCAATACTTGTCGCAACTGAAAGCAGCAAAATGTTTGCAATCGTCAAGTTTTTCGCGGCAATCTGTTCGCCTTCCTCTTCGCCAGAGTCTCCACGGACGGCTCCCCAGATCATGCGCCCGCCCAGAATGCAAAGGATGGTGCATGCGATTGGCGTACCCACGGAATTGAACCAGCGCTCGGCAAAGCTCCCGAGGAAATACCCGAGCAGCGTCATGCCGCCCTGGAATACTCCGAAGCTAACCGCCTGGAGCATGGCGCGGCTGTACTTGATTCCCTTTTTAGAAAGTCCCGTGGCAATCGAGACCGCAAAGCAGTCCATCGCCTCTACAATCGCGATAATAATGATTTCAATAAAGCCCATTCTCTAATCTGTCATGCCCGTCGGGTCCTATCGGCCTTTGGCCTCCAGGATGACAGGGCATCTCCTTTATCGCGTAAATTTATACCTACCAAGCAAATCGAAATACCTTGCCTTCGGTGAAATCTTCGCCGCCGGGCGCTGCTTACGGATACCTGTTGGACCTTCTTCGTCGTACACAAAGAAGAACTCGCGCAAGTAGGAGTAATCCTCCGAGCTTTTATTGTATCTGAACATGAACCCGTTTTCGGTGTAGACGAGTTCTACTGTTTCGAGAAGCTTTGGCTCGTTTTCGTTCTCCTCATATTCGAGGCATTTCAAGGCGTTGTCTGGGTCTCCGACAATGTACTGCGTGTAGTATCTAGGATTATCCGTATAGTAGTCATATATTGTTTTATGGTATACTGTGTCGTTCGAAAGATAGGTGTCGTTGAAGGTCCAGATGTCGCTCCAGTTCGAATTTCCGGGGGTGTGGCTCAATGCGTAAATATGGCCGTTGATTTTTTTGTAGGTGACGGAATCTTCGAGTTCTCCTTCGTAGAAGTTCTTTTGGACATATATAATGGTATCACCGGAAGTTCTCTGCGTCACGATGATTTCGGATCTCTTCCCTGTTAAGGACGTTTCGTCCGCATTCCAGTAGACGGGCTCAACAAAAGGAGATTCGCTCTCTCTCATCGGGTCGAACCGTATGCTTTCCAGTTTTCCGTCGTTCCAGGTGTACTTGTGGGACCAGGCGTTGTCGCCGTTTTCAAGAAAATAGGAGGAATCGCGGTGGACATTTCCAGAAGCGATGAAGGAATCGTTGTTATTTGCAATTAGATCTGTACAAGAGTTTGCGGCGGCATAGCCCGCTAAAATCAGCAAACTAAATAGAATTCTTTTCATTTGTGTCTCCAGGTGCAAAAGATAAAAAAATTTGTTATTTTGTGTTCAGAAAAGAAAGGCCTAGTCTGATTGGGCGAAACATTCTATAAAGGATGCAACTTTGAAACTGCGTGTTGCGGTCATAGTCTTTGTTTCGGTGTGTGCGCTTTTTGCGGTGGATGCGTTCGTGCTTCCGCCGGTTACTCCCGAACTCAAAAAAGAGGCGCAGGACTATTATAATAATGAATGTAAGGGGTGTCATCGCTGGGCGCGCAAGTTTGCCGCCCCTCCGATGCGCGACAATGTGGAGCATTATGCCGAAAATCCGGAAGGCATGGTGCGTTACCTGATGCACCCGACTCCGCAGCACCCCGACGAGTGGCCCGCCATGGAAATCTCTCCGCTTACCGAGGATCAGGCAAAAATGATGACGGCCTGGCTCCTGTACATCCTCAAGAACCCCGACGACCCGGGGAGACCCAAGTAAAAGCGGCCGAAGCCTCCCAATTCTTTTCATTTTCACCCTTAACAAAGGGTGTAAATTTTTTTAAATTTGGCGCCGTCCTAAGAACGGAGTGCCCATGCCCAATATTCACGCCAAAGAATCCCTCCAGAGTTTCCTCGCTGGCGTCAAGACGACCATCACCCCTGAACTTTTCCGCACGGTACGCAGGGGCTATAGCAAGAAAAGCTTCATCAGCGACCTGATGTCGGGCCTCATTGTGGGCATTCTCGCGCTTCCGCTTGCGATTGCGTTCGCTATCGCTTCGGGCGTGGGTCCGGAACGGGGCCTCTACACGGCCATCATCGCGGGCTTTGCGATTTCTTTCCTGGGCGGTTCCCGTTTCCAGATCGGCGGCCCCACTGGCGCCTTCATCGTGATCGTTTACGGCATCGTGAGCCAGTACGGTTACGACGGCCTCGCCTCGGCAACGCTCCTGGCCGGTATCCTCCTGATTATTTTTGGCCTCGCGAAATTCGGTGCCATCATCAAGTTCATTCCGTTCCCGGTGACCGTGGGCTTTACCGCCGGTATCGCGATTATCATTGCGCTTGGCCAGGTGCCGAACTTCTTCGGCCTGCGCTTCTTGGCGAAGGACCCGGCCGATGCCGTGGGTAAGATCAAGCTTTACGCCTCTTCGCTCGATACTATCAACATTTATGCGGTGATTGTGGGCCTCGTGGCGCTTGCCGTCTGCATCTTGTGGCCGAAGATTACGACGAAGGTTCCTGGTTCCCTGATTGCGATTATCGTCGCTACGGTTATGGTGAAGGTTCTCGGCTGGGACGATCCGATTACGGGCCACGGCGTGGTGACCATCGGTATGAAAAACCACATCCCGAGCGGTTTCCCGATGCCGCATTTGCCGAATATCAGCCTCGAAATGATGCAGAAGGTGTTCCAGCCGGCTTTGACGATTGCTATTCTCGGTGCCATTGAATCGCTTCTTTCGGCAGTGGTGGCTGACGGTATGACCTCGACCAAGCACCGTTCCAATACCGAACTTTTTGGCCAGGGTGTCGCTAATATCCTTTCGCCGATTTTTGGCGGTATCCCGGCGACGGGTGCCATCGCCCGTACGGCGACCAACATCCGCAACGGTGCCGTGAGCCCGATTTCGGGCCTGGTGCATGCGGTGGTGCTCCTCCTCATTATGCTGGTGCTCGGCAAGTACGCCGAAATGATCCCGATGGCAGCCCTTGCCGCCGTGCTTTTCCAGGTGGCCTTCAATATGTGCGGCTACCGCAGCTTCATCAAGATGTTCAAGGCTCCGAAGAGCGACGTTATCGTGATGCTCGTGGCCTTCTTCCTCACGGTGATTATCGACCTGACTGTTGCTATTGAAGTCGGCGTTCTCCTTGCCGCGGTGCTCTTCATCAAGCGCATGAGCGATGTTTCCGAAATGGAAACGGTGACGGAAGCCCTCAAGGAAGACGACGAAGAAGCCGCCCACAACGACCTCAGCCGCCAGGTGCCGAAGGGCGTGGTGGTGTATGAACTCGCCGGTTCCCTCTTCTTTGGTGCGGTAGACAAGTTCAAGGACACCATGGCCCGCATCTCGGACAAGCCGAAGATTCTTATCTTGCGTATGCGCAGCGTTTCGAGCATCGATGCCGCTGGTATCCAGATGATCGAAGACCTGCTCAACCGTTGCAACCGCGAAGGTACGCAGCTCTTGCTGTCGGGCGTGCATGCCCAGCCGGTGGTGGCGCTTACCCGTGCAGGCGTGCTCAAGCAACTTGGCGAAGAAAACGCCCTCGGTAACATCGACGCGGCCCTCAACCGAGCCCGTGAACTCCTCGGACTCCCGATTGTCGATACCTCGCACGAAAAGCAGCAGGCCCCGACGGTCTCCTGGGAAAAGAACCTCGACAAGCCGTGGATGCCTGAGGAATCGAACGCCGCGATTGCCGAAGAGACGCCGGAAGTCATCGCTGAAAAGATGATGGACGAACCCGTCGTTAAAATCGAAGAAAAGTAATCCCGCGCACCGCAGCCTGTCATCCAGGACCCTCGAAGGGGGAACGGGATCCAGTGCAGAACTTGCCGAACATTCTTAATGTGACGGAAATCTCAGTGTGATTTTCGTCTCTTTATTTATGGGTTGACAAATCCTACATTTAGGGCATGAAAATCAAGAACGTAGCTGTAAAAGAAAAAAACGAACTCTTTTTCTTTGACTTTGCGGTTAAGTATCTTTTGGCGTTCAGCGCCGTCCTCCTGACCCTTCTCAAGTTCGTATAGACAAAATAAACAAAAAAGCCTAATCGCTTCTTTGATGTTGTGCTTTTTTTGTTATATTTTGTTTGTATTTTTATGAGGAGGACAAATGCGTTTGAAATATGCATTTTCTTTAGTTACAGCGGCTGCCTTGCTTGCAGCTTGCGATAGCACCGTCACCAACACCAACGACGATGCAAAGGCCGAAGGCAACATTACCATCATGGTGGTGGACAACCATTCCGGAGCAGCTCTTTCCGGTGCGACCGTCTACTCTGTGACCGACGACAAGGCGGTTGTAGGCGACTCCCTGGGCCGTTCCGTGTGGAAAAAGCGTGCCCTGGGCGACCACAGCTTCCAGGTTTCCAAGGATGGCTATGCCACCGTTCATACGCAGGTGAACCTTGCCGAACAGGGCCAGGGCGATGTTCCGCGCGTGGGAGATGTCGTCCAGACGGTCCCGATGTACAAGTCCGGCGTGCTGGCCAAGGGTATCGTCCTGTATAACGACGACAAGGGCAAGCTGAATGCCGCTTCGAAGGTTACCGTTTACGCCAACCTGCCCCCGCAGTTTGTTCCGTGCGAACTTTCTACCCAGACCAACGACAAGGGTGAATACTCCTTCGACAACCTTCCCGAAGGTGTCGAAATCGACATTTCCGTGGGTCAGGAACTCATTGACTCCAAGAAGTATGTGGGCGATGCCGTGCTCACCATTGGTGGCGCCTCCTATAGGGCTGGCGACCTGATCAACGTTGGCACGATCAACCTCGTGAAGACTTCCGCTCAGATCGTCAAGGTGGCTGACAACACTTCCGAAATCGACACGGTCTCCGACGTGACCTTCACCTTTGCCGCCGAACTGGAAGCCGACTCGGTCAATGTTTCCAAGTGGACTGTCACGAAGGGCGGTAACGAAGTCTTGGTGACCGTTGCCTTGAGCAGCGACAAGCGTACCGTGTCCGTTACGCCGTACACCGAAAAGTGGACCAAGGGTTCTACCTACAGTGTCCGTGGTACGGTCTACTCCGTAGACGGTTCTTCTTCGACGGTGAGCGCCTCCTTTACGGTTGGTGGCGGTTCTACGGGTAGCAGTGCAAGACCGGGTAATGTCGATGGCCTCAAGATTACGGAAGATGAGGATTACTCCTACTACATCCATCTTTCCTGGAACGAGGCTAAGGGCGATGTCTATCGCTACAACATCTACCTCAAGACGAACCTGGTCAACGATTTCGCCTTCTATACCAGCACGGCGGACACGACCTACAGGTTCGACCTGGATGAATTCACCTCGAGTGTTACGGATGTTTACTACATCGTTCTTCCGGTGAATGACGATGGCGTAGAAGCCGATATCGCCGGTGCAAGATCTGTGAAGTATACCATTGAATAAGTTCCTCAGAAAGGGAACCTTTTAGCTCCTTAGCCCGCCGATTTTCTTCGGCGGGTTTTCTGTATAAAAAAGTCCGCCGGCAATCAAACAGATGCTGGCGGATCTATTTATGGAACGAGCCTGTCCGGACTTTGTCGGAACAGGAATTTAAAGTTCGTCGTTTTCTTCGGAAGAGGAACTTTCAGCGGTGCTGGAACTGGATTCCTCGTCTGCCTCGGAGGATGAACTTTCCTCTTCGCTGGAGCTGGATTCTTCTTCAGCTTCAGAAGAGGAGCTTTCTTCTTCGCTGGAGCTGGATTCCTCGTCTGCCTCGGAGGAGGAGCTTTCAGCGGCGCTGGAGCTGGATTCCTCGTCTGCCTCGGAGGAGGAACTGTCAGTTGATGAGTCTGCCGAATCTTCGCTGGAACTGGAATCTTCGCCGAATTCGGAGGATGAACTTTCTTCGTCGATGGACGAGGAACTCTTGGGAGTGACAATGGCGTCGTCTTCGTTGAAGACGGCCTTCGAACTGGAACTGATGGGGTCGTTGCGGCGGGCGCTGCTAGAGGAAGTCGACTTGTCCTTGTCCCAGCCGATTTCAACCCATTCTCCGTTTTCGCAGCGGTAGTAGCTTCCCGTGGCGAGAACCTGCTGGGTTTCCCCGGCCTTGTTGCATGCGCCGAGTTCGCTCACGGTCTTCACGATGCCTTCGGGCAACGGTTCCGATGCAGCGGTGGATGTTCCGCTATCGCTGTCGCCGCAAGCCGCAAGAATCGCCATGGATACCATGGATGCGCCTAAAAACGCTTTTTTCATCCTGTTCTCCTTTTCAAATCCCAAAAAGTGTCTTAATTTGTAGTGAAAATATATAAAAATTGAGGTGAATAATTTAAAAAGCCCGCCTAGAGCGGGCTTCTAGTTCGTGAAATTTGGTGATTTTTACAGTTCTTCCACGGCTTCGGCGCGGAGGTTCTGCACGATGTGGTCCTGACGCTGCGGCGTGTTGTTGCCCATGTAGTAGGCGAGCATCTTGCCGAACGAGGCATCGGGCGGAAGCACCACCGTTTCAAGGCGCATGTCTTCGCCGATGAACTGGCCGAATTCTTCCGGAGAAATTTCGCCGAGACCTTTGAATCGGGTGATTTCGAGCCCGGTCTTGCCGATTTCCTTGGCGGCCTTGTCGCGTTCCACTTCGTCGTAGCAGTACTTGGTCACCTGCTTGTTGCGCACGCGGAAAAGCGGTGTCTGCAGAATGAACAGGTGCTTCTGTTCCACGAGTTCGGGGAAGAACTGCAAGAAGAAGGTCATCAAGAGCAGACGAATATGCATACCGTCCACATCGGCATCGGTCGCGATAATCACCTTGTCGTAGCGGAGGTTCTCGAGACCGTTTTCGATATCGAGCGCGTGCTGCAACAGGTTGAATTCCTCGTTTTCGTATACCACCTTCTTAGTCATGCCAAAACTGTTGAGAGGCTTACCGCGAAGGCTGAACACGGCCTGCGTCTGCACGTTGCGTGCCTTAGTAATGGAACCCGATGCAGAGTCACCTTCGGTAATGAAGATCATGGTTTCGCGGTTCAAGGCGTTCTTCGCGTCGGTCAGGTGAATCTTGCAGTCGCGCAGTTTGCGGTTGTGCAAGTTTGCCTTCTTGGCGCGGTCGTTCGCAAGCTTCTTGATGCCCGCGATTTCCTTGCGTTCGCGTTCGTTCTGCGTAATGCGGTTTAAAAGGGCCTTTTCGGTTTCCGGATTCTTGTGCAGGTAGTTGTCGAGCTGCGAGGCGACGTAATCTACAATCCAGGTACGCAGCTGGGCGCCACCCGGAGCGACCGTCGTCGAGCCGAGCTTGGTCTTGGTCTGCGATTCGAAAACCGGTTCCTGGATTCGCACGGAAATGGCGCCGATAATGCAGTTGCGCACGTCGGCCGGGTCCAGGTCCTTCTTGAAGTGGTCTCGGGCACCCTTCACAATACCTTCGCGGAAGGCTTGCTGGTGCGTACCGCCCTGGGTGGTATGCTGGCCGTTCACGAAGCTGTAGTAGTGTTCGCCGTACTGGTTGCCGTGCGTAAAGGCGACTTCGATATCGTTTGCCTTAAAGTGGACCACCGGGTAGCGGATAGAATCGTCCACATGGTTCTGCAACAGGTCCAGGAGCCCGTTCGGGCTGTTGTAGGTCTTGCCGTTCATCACGAGCGAAAGGCCGTTGTTCAGGTAGGCGTAGTTCCAGACCTTTTCTTCCATGTAGCCAGGCAGGAATCGGAAATTCTTGAAAATGCTGGCATCCGGTTCAAAGTAGATTTCGGTACCGTTCTTTTCGGTGGTGTTCTTCTCGCGTTCTTCGCGGACAAGCTTGCCCTTGCTGAATTCGGCTTCCTTGACGCGGCCGTCGCGGAAACTCTTCACGATGAACTTGGTCGAAAGCGCGTTCACCGCCTTGGTACCCACACCGTTCAAGCCCACGGACTTCTGGAAGGCTTCGGAGTCGTACTTACCGCCGGTGTTAATCTTCGATACGCAGTCTATGACCTTGCCCAGCGGAATGCCGCGGCCATAGTCGCGCACGCGGGCGCTGTGGTCTTCAATATCAATAATAATCTGCTTGCCGGCACCCATCACGAATTCGTCGATGGAGTTGTCGATAATTTCCTTCACCAGCACGTAAATGCCGTCGTCGGGGCTGTTGCCGTCGCCGAGCTTGCCGATGTACAT
>LVAE01000088.1 GCA_001603905.1 Fibrobacterales bacterium Fibro_02 | reverse complement strand
GTTGCGCAATGAATATAGTAGCTTATGCTACCCTCTTATTAAACTCCTGCATGGTCCAGTTTCTCTTTGGAACTTTCGGATGGCGTTTCGTTACTTTGTGCGCTAGCCTTTTCATTCCACATTCTCGTCATCGACAAGTTCGCAAATCGTGTTGACCCCATTCGCGTTTCAGCAATACAGTTCTTGACTGTCGGTGTATTGACCGCACCGCTGATGATTATTTTTGACCTCAAGTTTCCGGAAATGGACTTCAGTACGGTCGCTAGCGCGTTTATCAATCCGCGGGCCGTCGCAGGGTTATGCTTTGCCGCATTCTTTTCGAGCGGCATCGCCTATACGCTACAGATTGTCGCACAGGACAAGGTGAACCCCACCATCGCTTCCCTCACGATGAGCCTCGAATCGGTATTCGCCGTACTTGCAGGTTGGGCCATTCTAGGAGAACAGCTTTCGGCCCGCGAAATCTGCGGCTGTGCCATCATGATGTTTGCCATCGTCGCCGCGCAGATTAAGCGATAGCCGACTTATTTTTTGCAAGCAACCGACTGCCGCTTTTTAACAAGCAGCAACCCACCCACAACCAATACGACACCTACCAAGAGCGAAAGCAAGGCACTACGGGTAACGCCTGCGACAATGTAACTTACAAAACTGATGGCCGCAACACTCAAGGCATAAGGCAACTGGGTATTCACGTGATTCACATGGTTACACTCGGCACCGGCACTTGCCATAATCGTGGTATCCGAAATGGGCGAAATATGGTCGCCGCACACAGCCCCCGCCATACAGGCAGAAATGGAGATAATCATCAAATTCGGATCGATGCTGGAGAATGCCGCCACCACGATCGGAATCAGAATGCCGAACGTTCCCCACGAAGTACCTGTCGCAAAAGCAAGGCCGATACCAATCAAGAAAATAATCGCCGGCATAAAATTCATCAATCCCACAGCACTTCCCGAAACGAGTCCCGCCACAAAGTCTTTCGCGCCAAGCGTATCGGTAACACCCTTCAGGCTCCAAGCCAAAACAAGGATTATGATAGCCGGAACCATCGCCTTGAAACCTTCGGGCAAGCTTTCTAAGCACCTGCGAAGTTTCAAGACTCGACGACCCAAATACCAAATCACGGTTACGATAAAGGCCGCAAAGCTCCCCAGCACAAGACCAACAGAGGCATCGCTACTGCCAAAGGCATCGACAAAGCCCTTATGCGCTTCGCCACTAGCAAAGAATCCGCCCGTATAAATCAAGCCGATTACGCAGAACAATATCAGCATCACAATCGGGAATACCAAATCTAGTACAGTTCCGCGGGTCTGTTCAATATTCAGTTTTTCCATCTTCGCATCAATCATTTCGGCCGCAGATTCATACTTTTTCATCGGGCCAAAATCCACCTTCAAAAGTACCAAGGCAAACAGTGCCACAATCGTGAGCAGCGCATAAAAATTAAACGGTATCGCCTTCACGAAAAGGCCTAATCCATCTTCTCCTTCAACAAATCCCGTGACAGCAGCCGCCCAGGAACTCACCGGAGCGATAATGCAAATAGGAGCAGCCGTTGCATCAATCAAGTAGGCGAGTTTTTCGTGACTGAGCTTAAACTTATCTGTAACCGGACGCATCACGCTACCCACCGTAAGGCAGTTAAAGTAGTCGTCCACAAAAATCAGCACGCCAAGGATAATCGTCGCCAATTGCGCTCCAACTTTGGACTTAATATGCAATTTCGCCCAGTTTCCAAACGCAGCTGCAGCCCCCGACTTGTTCATCAGGGCAACCATCGCACCCAGCATCACCAAGAAGAAAAGAATTCCCACATTCCACGGATCGGACACCTGCTTAACCATACCGTTCTTGAAAACCGCATCCAGGAATTCCGGGAAACTCCCCTGACTAATAAAAAGTCCGCCAATCAAGACTCCGACAAACAGAGACGAATAGGCTTCCTTGGTTATAAGCGCAAGGACAATCGCGACAACAGAGGGCACCAACGCCCAAAATGTTCCATGAAAATAAGAAACAACTTCAGTAGTTTGCTCCATATATTTTTCCTATAGGTTACTAAAATAATAGTAAATTGCCCCACTTAGGCAACTGACGCGGAACCACAACAAACCGCAAGACCTGTACCGGGCGTTGTTAAGTCAAACAACAGAATATGCATTCCAGCCTATACCTATCCGCTTTTTTGAATTTATTTTATTTGTACATGGGAATGTAGAATTCACTATGTTCGCATGGGGTTGGATTAATTATTATGAAAAAAATCAAGTTTCTTTTGCCGGTGGCAATAGCCACTGGATTTTGGGCCTGTGGCGACGAAAATAGCACCGCCTCAGAATGTGTAACTGAACAGTGCCTTATTGAAAAATATGGCCAATACAACGCCGATTCGGCCAATGCGGCAAATCAGCAGAACCCTAACGGGGACTCGATTCCGGGCCTCCTGGATCCGAACAACCCGCTTGATCCAAACACCCCCGTCGATCCCAATAACCCGCAGGATCCGAACCTGCCCGTGGATCCCAACAATCCGCAAAATCCAAACGAACCGGCTTCTTCAAGCGACACCGGTATACCGCAGCCTGAATCCTCGGACGCCGCTCCGATCGTAGGATCTTCGAGCAGCCACCACCATCATTGGGGCAGCAGTTCCTCCGTTAGCATAATCCCCGTGGTATCCAGTTCCAGTGAAGAGATTATTGTACCGCCGACACCGAGCAACGACTTTGTGGAAGATCACCGCAGCGAATGCCAGATTGGCAACATCCCGACGAGCGTGAACAACGCGAAGCTGCCTGACCCGTTCATGGGTCTCGATGGCAAGCGCATTTCCTCGAAGGATGAATGGAAGTGCCGTCGCGAAGAAATCGGTGCGATGTACGAAAAACTCATGTTCGGTACCAAGCCGCGCAATCCGGATAAGGTCGAAGGGACTTATTCCGGCGGCAAGCTCACCATCAAGGTGACCGACAAGGGCAAGTCCGGAAGCTTCTCCGTGAGCATTCAGAATGCCGGCACCAAGGACAAGCCGAAGCCGGCCCTCATCGGTTTTGGCGGCGGGTTCATGGGCTTCTGCGGAAGCCTTGGGCAGGCTACGGATGGCCTTGATATTGCCAAGATTTCCTTCAATCCGGACAACGTCGCTCCTGAAACCGGCGGTGGTATGTTCTTCCAGCTCTACAACCAGGGACAGGGCACTATCATCGCTTGGGCTTGGGCTGTGAGCCGCATTATCGACGCTCTCGAAAAGACTCCTGAAGCCGGTATCGACGTGCATCACCTCGCTATGACGGGTTGCTCCCGTTGGGGTAAGGGCACGCTCGCTGTGGGTGCGTTCGACGAACGTATTGCGCTCACAATCCCGCAGGAATCTGGTTCCGGCGGAGCCTCTCTCTGGCGCGTCGGTGCCCAGGTCAACAAGCAGAAGGGAACCGATTTTGTGCAGCCTTTGAGCAGTGCTGCGACCGAAGGCAAGTGGATGATTTCCTCCTTCGGGAACTACCAAGGTAAAGAAAACACGCTTCCGTTCGACCAGCACATGCTCGTGAGCATGGTCGCTCCGCGTGCACTCCTCATCCTTGACAATGCAGGTCAAAAGTGGCTTGGCGAAGTACCGTCGAACTACTGCGGCCAGGCGTCTCTCGAAACCTACAAGGCTCTCGGAGCGACGGAAAACTACACCTACAGCCAGGAAGGCGGTCACGACCATTGCGCTCTTCCGGGTGGACAGTTTGACGAAGTCAAGGATTTCATAAACAAGTTCCTATTCGGCAAGGATACTAAGACTGGTAAAATTGATTACAGCAAGAACACTGAGCAAATCAAGTGGAACAAGTCTGAATGGATTGACTGGACAACGCCCACTTTGAATTAAACCATCCTATAAAAAAGGACAAACACCCAGACCCCCGGCGCAAGTCGGGGGTTTTTGCTTACTTTTTTGAATATTTTTATCTGTTTTGGGGGCATTTTGCCCTTGACAAAGCCCCTAAAATTTTCTCTATTTGCGCATACAATTTTTAGTTTAACCCTTAACGGAGAAACAACATGCCTTGCGGAAAGAAAAGAAAGCGCAGGAAGATTGCGACCCACAAGCGTAAGAAGCGCCGTCGTCGTGACCGTCACAAAAAGAAACTTCGCTAATATCCGTTAGCATTCTATTGTGATTTCCTGTTAAAGACGGAGTGTAAAAGCTCCGTTTTTTACTTTTTTTGTTTTTATAGGGCTTGCCCAAAGGATAGAAGATGATTGATCGCAACAAGCACTTCCTCCGCCTCATGGACTGGAGCGAAGAAAAAATCCTCGAAACCGTAGAAATCGCCTCCCGCCTCAAGGCCGAGGTTCACGCCGGCAAAGTGTCCGACCGTCTGCACGGCCAGAACATCGCCATGTTCTTCGAGAAACCGTCGTTGCGCACAATTACCACCTTCCAGGTGGGTATGAACCAGCTCGGCGGCCATGCCGTGTTACTCGCCCCGGATTCCATTGGCCTTGGCAAGCGCGAAAGCGTCAAGGACGTCGCCCGTTGCCTTAGCCGCTGGGTGAACGCCATCGTGGTCCGTTGCTTCAAGCAGGATCTCGTAGAACAGCTCGCCGAATACGGCAGCGTGCCGGTCGTGAACGCCCTGACCGATGACTACCATCCGTGCCAGGCCATCGCCTTTGCCCAGATGATCAAGGAAAACCTCGGCGGATTCAAGAACGCCGATGGCAAGCCGAAGACTGTCGCCTTTATCGGTGACGGCAACAATGTTGCCAATTCCTTCCTCGCCCTCGCCTCCAAGGTGGGCATGAACTTCACGCTCGCCTGCCCGAACGGTTTCGAACAGCCCGCGAAGGTTGTGGAAGAAGCCCAAGAAGGCCTCAAGAAGCACGGTTGCCAGTACCGCGTTTTCCACGATCCGAAGGAAGCTGTCAAGGACGCCGACATTCTCTATAGCGACGTGTGGGTCTCCATGGGTCAGGAAGGCGAAAAGGCCACCAAGCAGTCTCACTTCTTGCCGTTCCAGATCAACGACGAACTCCTGAAGCTTGCTCCGGCTCACTGCAAGGTTTCTCACTGCCTCCCGGCTCACCGCGGCGAAGAAATCACGGACTCCGTGATGGACAACCTCAACGTGAACATGAGCTTCGAAGAAGCCGAGAACCGTCTGCATGCTCACAAGGCTGTCTTGTGGCAGGTAATGGAACCTTTTGCTAAATAAGCACACTTCTCAGAAAAAGTGAATTTAAGTAAAAAAAGTCCGACTGAGTCGGACTTTCTTTTTATATACGCAAACGCGACGATTACGAATTTTTCAGAGCCGCAAGGAGCGCCGTATACTTTTCCACGAACGCCGCGTGATTCTGCCTTACGAATCCTAGGTTACTTTCCTTGCAGGCCATTTCCAGCGCCTTTGCCGCCTCGGAGACTTTGGTCGCCCCGATGGTAAGCGAAGAACTTTTTAGGGCATGGACCACGATGCGGTAGTTTTCGAAATCTTCCTTTTCAAAGAATTCCGCCAGCTCCTTCGTCTTGTCGCCCTTGACATATTCTTCCTGCATTTCGCGATAAAACTTTTCATCGTTCATGCAGTAGGCCAGCCCCGTCGCCGTATCCAGAAAATCGGATAGAGACGGTTGCGCGCCGCTCTTTTCAGCAACCGGAGCCGCAGCAACTGGGGTCGGGTCAACCGAAGCAAGCTCATCGTCCGTTTTTTTCTTGACAACATGAATCAGGTTCTTCGGCAAGAACTTCTTCAAAGTCGCAAGCAAAACTTCCTCGCGCATTGGTTTCGTGATGTAATCCGAGAAGCCTTCGTCCATATAGAGATTCTTGGCATCCACCACCGCATTTGCGGTAAGCATCACCACAGGAGTTATGGGATTCGGATTTTCTTCCAATTTCTTCATCTTACGGAAGGCTTCGATACCATCCATCACCGGCATCATGTGATCCAGGAAAATCACATCATAATGCTTTTTCTGTATATACCGCAACGCTTCCGCTCCGTTGACGGCCATATCGATCTGGATTTTCGTTTCCTTGAGGAGTCCAGCAAATACCTTAAGGTTCATTTGCATATCGTCGGCAACAAGGACGCACGCATCGGGAGCCTCGAAACACTCATGGGCCTCGCCCACCGTCTTCTGGTGCTGCTTGTACAGCTTCGCAAAATCACCGATAGGCGTTTCGTCGCTGACCTGCTGCAAAAGCCGAACAGTAAAGGTGGAACCCTGTCCATAGACACTATCCACATAGATGGTGCCGCCCATCATGTCCAGCAGCTGTCGGGTCAAATTCAACCCGAGGCCAGTTCCTTCGATATTGCGGTTCCGCTTTTCGTCAAGGCGGACAAAGTTCTGGAACAGTTTCCCACGGTCGCGTTCGCGAATTCCGATACCCGTATCCTTCACCTGGATGCAGAGCACGACCTCGTTCGCGAACTTTTCGGACATCGGGCTCAAATTGTTCTTCTCGGCACGCACCGACAGCATCACGGAACCTTCGTTCGTGTACTTAACCGCATTCGACAGCAAGTTGTTGATAACCTGCTTAATACGAACTTCGTCACCAAATAGGCTCGACGGAATATCGGGAGAAATGTCCATGACAAGATCCAGATGTTTGTCACGGGCACGGGTCGAGACAATATTGTAGCAGTCGCTCAGCACCGAGAAAACACTGTACTTCACCGGCAAAATTTCCATCTTGCCCGATTCGATCTTGGAAATATCCAGAATGTCGTTAATCAGCGAAAGAAGCGTATGCCCCGCATTCTGAATGTTCAGGGCGTAGTCCCGCAAGTTTTCATCCTTACATTCCTTGAGGAGCATGGAATCCATTCCAAGGATTCCGTTAATCGGCGTCCTGATTTCATGGCTCATATTGGCTAGGAAAAGGCTCTTGGCGCGACTCGCACTTTCGGCACTTTCCTTTTCCCTAAGCAGTTCCTTGTTTTCGCGAGCCTTCCTTTCGGAGTAAAGGACATAAATCATCGCGATAACGAACATAAATATCAGCAATCCGAAAACCCAGAGAATCAAGAACGAAATACCGTCCTTTTCCGAGGCAACCACTTCGGCTGGCACAAGTCCCGTCAAGGACACTCCCGGCAACTTGAGATCCGCGACAAAGTAATAGTACTCGGATCCATCAACATCCCATTTGGCGGCAGTTGCTATTGAGATATTCAAGCCGTTTTTCAACTTTTCACGAATCGCCTCGTAGCCGTTTTCGCCCCATAGCAAATCGGTTCCGAGCGAATCGTTCGCCGATCTCACGATGATGCTATCCCTGGAATCCCTGATGGCAGCATATCCCTTGCCACTATAGCATACGACACCAAAATTCTTGACAGCCTTTTCTTCTTTATAGAGCCGGTACAGCACATACCTTACATTTTTCCCGCTATACACGGGAACCGAGAACATCAGTCCCTTTCCCTTATAATAGCTGATATATCTCGACCCGTGAAACGATTCGGAAATTCCCTTGAATTCCGAGGCGCGAACATCCTGGTCTCCATCGGAGTAGATATGGTTTCCGTTTAGGGCGACAACACCATAATTGTACTCGTCGTTTCCATCCTTCAGAGTCGAAAGCATCTTTTCGAGATGTTGCGGATCGGCAGAAAGATAGGCAGAGATTCCAGCCAAAGCCTTCAATTCAACGACAAACCGCTCGCCGATGGCCGACGCATAATTTTCAGCCTGAAAAGCAACCTGCTTTTCGACGTAATTCTGAAACAGGCTCGAGAACTTGACCTGCATCAAAACGCCCACTACAAGAAGTATCAGGACAAAAAACAAGAGGCCTATCAGGGGGCGCATCCCAAATTTTTTGATCATGGTTCAACCGCGCCCTTTACAAGCCATTCCATATCGCTACGCAAGACTTCGTCGCTAATGGTTTCTCCCTCTTCGGAACGGACCTTGCCGTTACTGTCGACAATTCGGCCCGAGAACATGTTGTATCCCGCCTTGATTCTTTCAATGGCGTCATTCACAAGGGTCTTTACGGAATCGGGAACTTCGCTCGAGTAGAAAGCCAATCCCACTGCATCCTTTTCAAGGCCCAACCAGTAATCCATATTCTCGTTATCCTTTTTCTGGATGTAATCCTGGATAAAGTCCTTGTAGATAATTCCCCAGTTGAGCGCAATGGAGCTCAGCATCTTGGACGAGAACCGGTTATTCTCTACATGGTTTCCGATGCAGTACACACCACGTTTTTCGGCCACCTCGATAATATAAGCCCTATCCTGATGGAACGCAATAACATCAATGCCGGAACTGTCGATTAACTTATTCGCATTTTCGGTTTCCACTTCACCTTCGTTCCAGGAATTCGTCCACCGCACATAAACCCTCGCCTTGGGATTGACACTCTGAACGCCAAGGATAAAGGCGTTCAAGCCACGGTACACCTGAATATTTTTCATGGCAGCGACATAACCGACATGGTTGGTCTTGGTCATCGCCCCCGCAAGGATACCGGCCAGATACCTAGCCTGATAGATACGCGCAAAGTATGCCTTGTAATTGGGAGCATCAAATTCCCAGTTAATTCCGTAGAACATCACATCCGGATGGCTTTCGATGATATCCTTTATGATAATGGGATAGCTGTAACTGGTGAGAACGATGATTTTAAGACTATCGGCAATCATATCGTTCACGGACTTTTCCAGCGGTACCCTTTCTTCGGGAATTTCCGTAATCAGGGACATCTGGACGCCGAGACTGTCGCAGGCGGACCTGATTCCCCTGTAATGCGTTTCGTTCCAGCCATTATCCGCCGTATCACTCAGCAAGACAAATCCGATGCGGAGTTTCTGGGCTTCCGCTATTTTCTTTACTTCTTCGTTACCGACCTTCGAGAAAGAAAGATACAGCAAAACGAAGAACGCGACAACCGCAAGCAATGCTATTATCGTGATTTTACTTTTCATCTAAGTTCACCCCCTTGACAAACCAGTTGAAATGATTCAACATATCATTATCCGACATGCTTTCACCATCATTAACGCGAACCGTCCCCGTATTATCTTCGATCGGACCGTAAAACACATCAAAAGACCCATTCAAGATCTTCTCACGTTCGGCCTGAACCAACTTTACAGCTTCCGGATTCACATGCGCAGTAACCGGCGCCAAATCGACAATCCCCGATTCGATACCGTTCCAATAGCTTCTTCCCACAAATTTGTGCTTGAGTACATTGAAAATGTTCGGCGTATAGAATTTTTCCCAGCGCCATATCGGAGCCGTCAAGAAATGGTCCGGATAGAATTCCGCATTGTCCAGGTTATAGCCCACAATCCAAATTCCGAGAGAATCCGCAATCCGCATAGGCTCGCGGCTATCGGTATGCATCGCAAGGACATCGATGGAATCCCCTTGCAGCAGCGAGCGCGTCGCTTTTGCGCAGATTTCGTCATCTTCCCACGACCGCGTCCAGCGCACAATCACGTTCGCCTCCGGATTCGCCTTCTTGACGCCCAGAGTAAAGGCATTGATTCCGCGGACAACTTCGGGAATGTCGAACGCAGCCACATAGCCGACCTTGCCTGTTTTCGTCTGCATTCCCGCCACAATACCCGAAAGGTAGCGCATCTGGTAGATTCTGCCGAAGAAAGTCGACACATTCGGCCCCGTCTTGATACCGGAGGCATGGAAAAATTTCACCTCGGGATGCCGGGCAGAAACTTCTTGAATAAACGGACCGAACTGGAAGGAATTCGCCACGATGATTTTCACACCCGAAGCGATCAGCTTTTCCATTTTCACAAGAGCATTCGTATCTGCCGGGATATTCTCGTGGAAGGAAACATCCAGGTTCAGTTCCTTGGCGGTCTTTTGCAAGCCCTCGTAATGGGACTGTCCCCAGCTGTGGTCACTGACGGAGCCGTTCATGATCATCGCGACCATCGTTTTTTCGCGGGTGACATTGGTGTCTTTCTTTTTAACATTAACCGCAAGCAAGCCAACCACGATAATCGTAAAAATCAGCGCAGGAATCACATAAATCAATTTCATTTCTGTTCAACTCCCAGGGGAACACATTTCGAAAGTTTATCTAGAGTAGTCTTGTAGTCTGCCATACATTTTTCATGCTGTTCGCGAACAAAGTCCATATTTCCTTCTTTGCAGGCGCCCTCGATGGCCTTCGCCGTTTCTGACAAGCGGACCGCCCCGATGGTAAGCGAGGTGCTTTTCAGCGAATGCATGGCAATTCGGTAATTTTCAAAGTCACTTTTCTCGAAGCACGTTTCTAGTTCGGCACAGCGGTCATTCTTGACATATTCGGCGAGCATTTCAAGATAGAACGCCTCGTCGTTCATGCAGTAGCCCATGCCCGTCGCCGTATCCAGAATTTCCGAAAGTGACGCCATCAAAGGTCCCTTTTCAGTGGCAGAATTCTTCACTTCGGTCGTCACCGAAGAGTCTGCCTTATCATCATTGCGGCGCTCTTCGAAGGGAGTCACCAATTCCTGCGGCAAGTATTTCTTCACCGTAGACAGCAAGACTTCTTCACGAATCGGCTTCGTGATATAGTCGGTAAACCCAGCCTCGATGTAGACATCTTTCGCACCGGCAACGGCGTTTGCGGTAAGCATCACCACCGGAGTCTTTTTGATATCAAAATTTTTGATATCGTTCATACACTGGAGCGTTTCGATGCCATCCATTACCGGCATCATATGGTCCAGCAAAATAAGGTCGTAATGATTTTCCTCGACAAGCCGAAGGGCATCTTCGCCATTGGTCGCCGTATCGATTTTTATTTCAGTTTCCTTGAGAAGGCCACATACGACCTTCAGGTTCATTTCGACATCATCGACAACCAGCAGGTGGGCCTCTTTCGCCTTGAACCTTTCAACTTCGGACTTGACCGAGACAAACGCCTTGTGACGTGCCATAAAGTCACCAACGGAACCCTCGCCACGAACCGTTTGCGGAATATGCACCTCAAAAACGGATCCCGTACCATAGATACTCTTCACCGAAATGGAACCGCCCATCATCTCGATCAGTTTCTTGGTCAGGTTCAGTCCAAGTCCTGTCCCTTCGATGTTCCTGTTGCGTTCCAGGTCAATCCGTTCAAAGCTCTGGAACAGTTTGCTGCGGTCCACGGAGCGAATACCGACACCTGTATCGGCAACGACAATCACAAGTTCTACGCGCTGTTTTCCGTTTTCTCTAGGCAGTTCCTTGAAATCTACCGACAGGTCAACGGATCCTTTCGGTGTATACTTGATTGCATTCGAAAGCAAATTATTCACGATCTGGCGGAGACGCACCTCGTCGCCTTCCAACAACGAAGGAATTTCCGGTTTGACATTGAAATTGAATTCCAGATTCTTGCTCTGGGCACGGGGACTGGCAATACTGTAGCAATCGTTCAAGACCGCAAACAAGTCGTAATCACCGACCACCAGTTCCATCTTTCCCGATTCAATTTTCGTGATGTCCAAGATATCGTTTACCAGCGACAGCAGCGTATGTCCCGCATTCTGGATATTCTGGGCGTATTCGAGCGGAGCCCCTTCCTTACATTCCTTCAGGAGCATCGCATTCATTCCGAGAATTCCATTGATTGGGGTGCGGATTTCGTGGCTCATATTGGCAAGGAACAGGCTCTTCGCCATATTCGCCGCCTCGGCATCCTTTCGCGCTTCTTCGGCTTCGGTCCATGCCTTGCGCAGCTCTTCGGAATGCTCGGCCTTCTTCTCGGCACTCATCGCCTTCTTGCGTTCATTATCCAAATTCTTAAGCAGGTAATGCGTCAGCTGCGCAATCACGGTACACACGAGTGTCATTGCGATTGCTTCGATCAAGAAACCCGCGCTGCGAGAAATCCACCAAAGGGTATCCGAATCAAATTCACCGTGGTTCGCACCATGCGCCCTAAAGAACAACGAGACGACTATTAAAAGGAAACTGACAATTGAAATCTTGAACGTGAAGAACGGATCAAAAAACAGGAGACTCGTCACCATGGCAAGGGCATAAGTCATGTAGACGCCAATGTTCGCATTGGAAGCAAACATTGCGATACAGCACGCAATCCCAAGCACACAGAAATAGCGCCGCAACATGAGAGGCGCGTTCATGCGTTCAATAATGGTCGGAAGCCATAAGACAACGAGCGTGATTGCCGTTGAAATATTCAGGTAGCGATATTCAATCTGGAACAGCCCCACCACGTTCCCGAGATAAATAAACGGGAACGTCACCCACAACCAGCGCATCACGCGCGTCAGTGTACGCAGAACCCGACGTTCATTTTCTTCGAATATGTCACAAGAATCTGGAGTCGGCATTCTTTACCCCTGTTTACATGTTCAGCCCATCGTCACGCAATTCGTAGCGGACGTCCTCGTCAATCATCTTGAGCATGATATCAGCAAATCCAGGATCGAACTGATGACCACGTCCATTCACGATTTCTTTACGGACAGCCTCCTGCGGTAACGCAGCACGGTAACTGCGGCGGCTGCTCATGGCGTCGTAGGCGTCGGCCACGGCGATAATGCGGGCAATTTCAGGAATATCGTAACCGGCAAGTCCTTCAGGATAACCCTTGCCGTCAAAACGTTCGTGGTGATAATGGGCACCGATTTCGATATTCGGCATCTCGGTGATGTTCCGCAGGATTTCCACACCAATGCTCGGATGCTGCTTGATGGTTTCGTATTCCTCATCCGTCAGCTTGGAATTCTTGTTCAGGATATTGTCGGGAACACCAATTTTTCCGATATCGTGCAAAAGTGCCACGAAGTAAATCTCGTTCTGGTACTCGATAGGCTTGCCCGCTCGGAGTGCAATTTCCTTGCTGTATTTTGCGACGCGGCTGGAATGACCGTTGGTGTAACGGTCCTTGGCATCGATCGCCGAGGCAAGAGTCTTCACGACCTGCAACGAAAGGATTTCGTGCTTGCGCTTGCTTTCTTCGAGTTCCGCCGTCCGGCGCTCCACTTCGCTTTCCAGCGACGCCTGCAACTTGCGCAACGACAGAATGCGCTTGATGCGCTCCAGCACAACCTCCGGGACAAAAGGCTTCTGGATGTAATCCAGGCCCCCCTCACGGAACACGCGGACCTCGGTCTCGCGGTCACTGTCCGCCGTCAGGAATATCACCGGCAAATCTTCGCAGCTCTTGATCTTGCGAATTTCCGCCAAAAGTTCAAAGCCGTCCATGTCCGGCATGTGCACATCCAGGAGAACCATCGAAGGGATTTCCTTCGACAGGTAGTCCAACGCTTCACGGTAGGATTGAGCCGTCACGACATGATATACCGTGCTCAACATGTGTTCGGCAAACTTCAGGTTCATGCGATCATCATCGATCACCAGCACCGTTTCCTTGTCGCACACCTGCTCTTTGGCAAAGACTTTCTTGATCCGTTCCAGGATCTCCGGTCCGAACAAAGGCTTTGAAATAAAATCCAGGACTCCCAGACGCTTGGAATCTTCCTCGAACTTGCTGAAATCGTTTGCAGTCAGGAAAATCACCCTTGTTTCGGCAATGGTCTTTTCCGAGCGGATTCTTTCTAGAGTCTCGATGCCATTCAGTTGCGGCATTTCGATATCCAGAAGAACCAGATCTATGTTAGAATCCTTTTTCAGACACTCGATACAGGCTTCACCAGAATCCACGGACGTAACGTTATAACCGTCCTTCGTCAGCACGAATTCAGCCAACTTTCTGGCCATCGAGTCGTCGTCGACAATCAAAATGTTCTTGTTACATCGAACATTCATACCATATCCCTTCTTTCATTTCAAATATACATAAATTTTTTGAAACATCCGATTTTGCGCTACAAACAACAGAAATAACGCCAAAAAACCCTATTTTTCTATATTTGGTCGCAATTCTAAAGGAAATGTCTATGTCATTTGTCCTAGAAATCAAGAATAAGGTACTTGAGGGCTACGAAATCACCCGCGAAGAGGCCCTCCGCCTGCTAGATGCAGACCTCCAGGAACTCTGCGACGCCGCCAACGAAATCCGCGAAAAGTTCCACGGCAACGACTTTGACTTCTGCTCCATCGTGAACGCACGCAGCGGCCGCTGCTCCGAAAACTGCAAGTACTGCGCCCAGAGCAGCTACTACCATACCGGCGCCCCCGAATACAAGCTCCTCACCGCCGACGAAATCGTCGAAGACGCCAAGAAGAAGGAAGCCGCAGGCATTCCGCGTTACTCCATCGTGACCTCGGGCCGAACCCTTTCGAACCGCGACGTGGAACAGATTTCCGAAGCCATTCGCCGCCTCAAGAAAGAGACGAAGCTTTCCGTCTGCCTTTCGGCTGGACTTTTGAATCGCGAACAGTTTGACAAGCTGAAAGAAGCGGGACTCACCCGCTTCCACAACAACCTGGAAACGTACCGCAGACATTTTCCCGACGTATGCACCACGCACACCTACGACGACAAAATCGGCGCATTGCAAAATGCACTTGCCGCAGGTCTCGAAATCTGCAGCGGCGGCATTATGGGTCTTGGTGAAACTATGGAAGACCGCATCGACATGTGTCTGGATCTCCGCAAACTCGGCGTCAAGTCCACACCGGTGAACGTGCTGAACGCCATTCCGGGCACGCCCTACGAGAACCTCCCGAAACTCACGAACGATGAGTTCTGCCGCATCGTGGCGATTTACCGATTCATCAACCCGAAGGCATTCATCCGCCTCGCAGGTGGCCGCGGCGTACTCGGCGACGATGGCAAGCGCGCCTTCAAGAGCGGTGCAAACGCAGCCATTACCGACGATATGCTCACTACCGCCGGCGTCAACAGCTGCAAGGATTTCGAGCTGGTAAAAGGCCTCGGCTTTACCCCGCACGGGTTTATCGGCTAACCTATTCCAACTTGGAATAAGATTTTCAAAAAAAATTGTACCACTTTCAAAAAAAAGTGGTATATTAATGATTGAGCCCTTCTGGTGGATAAGAAGCGCCGGCGTCGCAGCCGCTCCAGTCAGCAATCGCGAGCCGCAGGTCTCTAGACGAGACAGACCCACCAGAGCGGCTTTTTTTGTACCCTGATAAAATTTCTATTCTGTCGGCCAGGGCAAAAGCTTTATTATATTAGTACATAACGAAGAAGAAAATATGTACATGCTATCCGACAGTGAAATCGCCAGGGCTTGGGAAGGTGCAGAGACTTTCCTGTGCAGCAACAAGATCGACCACGCCGAAGTGATCCGACTCCGTTTGATCCTCGAAGAGATTCTGCTAAACTACAGAAATAGATTTGGCACAGATTGTCAATTCAGCCTAAAGACTGTGAAAGTCCTGGGAAAGCCCAAAATAACCGTGCAGTTGACTGGCGAAAGTTTCAACCCGTTCTCTAGCGACGAATCTGGAGAAACGGAACTTCTCGGTCGGCTACGCCGACTTTCCGACAGCACTTCCAGCTGGTCCTACAAAAACGGCGTCAATTATATCAGCCTTATTCCGAAACAGAAAATAAAGCTTTCAACCACCGCGAAAACCATTATCGCTTTTTTCCTGGCCATTATCGCAGGCCTACTTTGCCGCAATCTTGATGACTCCATAAAAGGCGAACTCCTTACGAGCTACATCACCCCGACACTAAACATGATCATGGGCGTGATCACCGCCATTTCGGGTCCCATGATATTCTTCTCCCTTCTTTGGGGAATCTGCACCATCGGGGACATCAACACCTTGAGCAAGATAGGCAAGCGCATGATTGGACGTTTCATGCTCATCCTGCTGTTGGTTTCGGCTTTATCTGCACTATTCTGTTATCCCTTTTTCGGGGGATCAAATGCAGGTTCCACCTCGTTTAATTTTGCCGAATTCTACGCCAATCTATTAAATGTCATTCCGGACAATATGATTTCGCCCTTTATTACCGGAAACACGCAGCAAATTATTTTCCTAGCCGCTGTGGGTGGAATCATTCTCCTCATCATGGGCAGCAGAGTCTCGGCACTGACAACGGTCATTGAGCATCTGACGCTCATGACCCAAACGATTATGACTTTAGCGTGCGTGCTGATTCCCATCATGGTTTTCTTGAGCATCTACAAAGTCATCCTGAGCGACCAACTTTCCAACATATCGAATGCATACAAGGTCATTCCCATATACATAGGCCTTTCGCTGCTGATCCTCTTCGTCTACACCATGATTGTCGTCGTAACGCAGAAGGTTAATCCCATCACGGTATTCAAAAAAGTATCGCAGCCGTTCCTGATTGCCCTCACGACAGGATCCTCTCCGACAGCATTGTCGGCCAACCTTGAATCCTGCGAAAAGAAATTCGGAATCAGCGGCAAGATTGTGAGTTTCGGCGTACCGCTAGGGCAAACAATCTTTAAGCCAGGAAGCCTTTCGAGATTCGTTGTCGTCAGTTTCTGCATGGCGGAGCTCTACGATGTCGCCATCACCCCGAACTGGGTCTTTATCACGATATTGACCTGTTTCCTTCTTGGCGTATCCTCCCCTCCCGTTGCCGGAGGCGCCGTCGTCTGCTTCGCCGTTCTATTCAGACAGCTCGGCATTCCAGAAGAAGCGATTGGTTTTGCCTTGGCCATAAACATCCTGTTCGACTTCATTCTGACAGCAGTCAACATCTACTGTCTGGATATGGAATTAATCCGACTTTCAAGTTCGCTGAAGATGCTAGATAAAAAAGTCCTTCGGGATAAAGTCTAACACAATCGCAAAAAACGTTATTTTTCTTGAAGCAACCGATCTAAATCATCAAACGCATTTTGTAGCGCTTCCGTATGATATCGTTCATACATGCTATAAACAAAATCCGTCAAGTTCTTTTCCTCAAGACGCGCCAGAATCTTGTTGGCAGTTGTCCCCTTATAGGCGGCATACTGTTCCATCAAAAAACTGAAAAATTCCATTTCTTTTGCCATCAGCACCTCTGAATGTAAATGGAATTACGAGGATCGCCCGTTCTTTGTTCGGCTTCCCACATGTCAAAAATTCCGAAGCAGCTAAAGTCCCACATCTGAAGTTCCGGATTGCTCAACATTTCGTATGTCTTCGAGAACATGAATTTTTTGTACGCATCCATAGCAGAATAGCCGTACTTCTGGCTAATCATCTGCGATACTTCGCGGTCGTAGTAATCAAGGATGAACGGGAGAACTTTATTCATTTAGTTACCGTCTTCACAAATATAAGTTTTTGCAAAGCGAGTTCGGAACGGAAAACATACTGGTCACGAAGCTTCTGCGGCAAAAGTCTCTTGATTGTTTCCTCTTCATCATAAATTCCGGCAAAATAAAGAGAGATAACAGGCATCGTCTTGTCATTTGCTACAGGTCCAATAATGAGGTCATAATCGTTTGGAACATTCTCGTTCTTTCTATTTGCCGAAACAAAACGAAGCCAATCTTTATCCGCACGCAGAAACTTCAGACACTTCAGAATTATTTTATGGCTAAAAGTTGCAAAGTCAGCAAGATTTAGCCATATTACAGCACTATATTTCGGCAAAATCTCACAAATAGGAGAAGATTTAGCCAAAATACACCCCTATCGAATAAAAATGCATGCAATTTTTTTCAATTATCTAGGCGTAGTGTTTGATATAGGTCAAAGCAAAGGGCTTGACTACCAAAGCAAACATAAAGTATATTTCAGGGAGAAGGAAATTGGATTTGTAGGTTTTTTAATAGTGGGTTCATGAACAACCATATTCATTACCGGTTAAG
>LVAE01000087.1 GCA_001603905.1 Fibrobacterales bacterium Fibro_02 | reverse complement strand
ATGGAAAAGAAAATGACTTTACGCGAAGCTTTTGAAAGCAAGATGATGCTGCTCGATGGCGGTATGGGTTCTGTCATTCAGACTTACGGAATCAAGGGTGCGAACAACGACATGCTCTCCATCGAGAAGCCGGAAATCATTCTCGATATCCAGCGCCGCTACGTGGATGCGGGCGTGGACTGCCTGACCACCAACACGTTCTCGAGCCAACGCGTAAGCCAGCACGAATACCACCAAGAACACCGCATCGCCGAAATGAACCGCGCCGCCGTGAAGATTGCGAAACAGGCCGCGGCAGAGGCTATGGAAAAGTACGGCCGCCAGGTGTACATCCTGGGTGACGTGGGCCCCACCAGCAAGATGCTTTCGATGAGCGAAGACGTGAACGACCCCGCAAGCCGTAGCATTACTTTCGACGAACTGGAAGACGCCTACCTGGAACAGATCCAGGTGCTGGTGGAAGAAGACGTCGATGCCATCCTGATTGAAACGATTTTTGATACGCTGAACGCGAAGGCTGCCGCAAGCGCATTCACCAAGGTGATGGAAAAACGCACTGCCGACGCAACCGCCGCCGGAAAAGCCGACGAACTCAAGCCTGTCGAAGTCATGTTCTCCATGACGGTGAGCGACGCCTCGGGCCGTACGCTTTCGGGCCAGACGGTCGAAGCATTCGCCGTAAGCGTGATGCACATGCATCCGCTCTCCATCGGCCTCAACTGCGGTCTCGGTGCCGACGGCATGGTGCCGTACCTGCGCCGCATGGGCAAGGTCGCGCCCTGCTACATCAGCTGTCACCCGAATGCGGGGCTCCCGAACCAGTTCGGCGGCTACGATGACACGCCCGAAGACATGGTGCGGCTCATGGGCGTTTACCTGGACGACAAGCTGGTGAACATGATTGGCGGATGCTGCGGTACTACGCCGGAACACATCGCCGCCATGCGCAAGATGCTTGACGCCCTTCCGGCCGATTACGAACGCCGCAAGCCCGCACCCAAGTATGCCACAAGCCCGCTGCTCCGCCTCGCCGGTCTCGAGCCGCTGTTCAAGGAACAGGTGCGCCCGAGCAACGGCGCCGACAGCTGCAACGCCGAAGACTTCGTGAAGGTGGGCGAACGCTGCAACGTGGCAGGTTCCAAGAAGTTCCTCCGCCTCATCAACGAAAAGAATTACGAAGAAGCGCTCGACATCGCCCGCAAGCAAGTCGAAGACGGCGCCGACGTAATCGATGTGAACATGGACGACGGCCTGCTCGACGCTACCGCCGAAATGCAGACCTTCTTGAATTTGCTCGCTTCGGACCCCGCCATCAGCCGCGTGCCGATTATGGTGGACTCTTCCCGTTTCGAAGTCATCGAAGCGGGCCTCAAGTGCGCCCAGGGCAAGTGCATCGTGAATTCCATCTCCCTCAAGATGGGCGAACAGGCATTTATCGATCACGCGCGCACCATCAAGCGCCTCGGCGGTGCGGTCATCGTGATGCTCTTCGACGAAGAAGGCCAGGCCACCAACTACGAGCGCCGCGTGGAAATTGCCGCCCGCGCTTACGACATCATGGTGAAGAAGCTCGGCTTCGATCCTTCTGACATCATTTACGACCCGAACGTCTTGACGGTCGCTACAGGCATGGCCGAACACAACGCCTACGCCATCGACTTTATCCGCGCCGTCCGCTGGATTATGGACAACCTTCCTGGCGTGCGTATTTCGGGCGGTCTTTCGAACCTTTCGTTCGCCTTCCGCGGTAACAACTACCTGCGCGAAGCAATGCATACAACGTTCCTGCATTACGCGATTCCGAACGGCATGGGCATGGCCATCATGAACCCGAGCGCGATTATCGAATACAAGACGATTCCGCTGGAACTCCGCATGGCCATTACCGAAGTCATCTACAACACGGAACCGGATGCAAGCGAAGCGCTCATCGAAATTGCAAGCCGCATGACCGCAGCCGCCGCTGCCGCCAAGGAAGCGGGCACCAAGTACGACCCGAAGGCGATTTTCGCCATGAGCACAGGCGCAAGCAGCTCTTCTGACGACAATGCGAACGCCGCTGCAGACGCAAAGCCCACAACTCCCGAAGAACGTTTGCAAGAAGCGCTCCTCAAGGGAACTTCCACATCGCTTCAGCCCGACCTGATGGAACTCATCAACCGCGGCGATAGCCCGGTGGGAATCATCTCTGGCCCGCTCATGGACGGCATGAACGAAGTCGGTCGCCGCTTCGGCGAAGGCAAGATGTTCTTGCCGCAGGTGGTAAAGACCGCACGCACCATGAAGAAGGCCGTGGAAATTTTGCAGCCCTACATCGAGGCGGGCAAAGACGCGAACGCTTCTAGCCGCGGCAAGATCGTGATTGCGACAGTGAAGGGCGACGTACACGATATCGGCAAGAACATCGTCTCCGTAATTATGGCCTGTAACGGCTACGAGATGGTGGACCTCGGCGTGATGGTTCCCGAAGATGTCATCGTGAAGGCCGTCATCGAAAACAAGGCCGACATCTTGAGCCTCTCCGGACTGATTACGCCCTCGCTCGAAGAAATGTGTACCGTTGCAAAGGCCATGCAGGACGCAGGCCAGCGCATTCCAATTATCGTCGGCGGCGCCACCACCTCGCCCACGCACACGGCCGTAAAGATTGCCCCGTGCTACGACGGCCCCGTATTCCACGTGCGCGATGCCGCAAGCAACCCGGGCCTCGCCCAGAAACTTTTGGATCCGGCGACTAGCGAACAGACCATTCGCGAAAACCGCGAAGAACAGCAGCGAATCCGCGACAAGCAAAACGGCATCCAGACCGAAGCCGCCAACGCTATGGCCGCAGCCGAAAAGACTCCCGAAGAACGCCGCTACCAATGCGACTGGAGCAAGTACCAGCCCGTGGAGCCTCCGTTCATGGGCGAAAGCAAGCTCCCGCCTATCGCGCTCGAAAAAGTCATCCCGCTTATCAGCTGGGAATACTTCTTCTTCACTTGGAAAATCAAGCCCGAAGAGGAAGAAGCCAAGAAGCTCAAGGCCGATGCCGAAGCGCTCATCAAGTCGCTCACAAAGCCCGAGTATGCGCTGCGTGCCGTGCAGGCGTTCTACCCTGCCGCCGGTACGGAAAGCACAATCAAGTTCAACACGGGCCGTACCGGCACCGACTCCGACCTTGTCGAAGTCGAGACGGCACGCCAGCAGAATCCCGAAGGCACTTGCCTCGCCCTCTGCGACTACGTTGCACCCGCGAATGCGAACACCGCAAGCGTCTTCGCCGCTCCCGCCGGTAAAGATGTATTCCGCGACATCGTGGGCGCCTTCGCCGTCACCGTAAGCGACGCCTTCGTCAAGCGCCTCGAAAAGCTGAAAGCCGAACAGGGCGGCAGCGACTACGACGTACTCTTGATGCAGACTGTCGCCGACCGCCTGGCCGAAGCCGGCGCCGAATACTTGAGCAAGGAACTCGAACGCACCAACAACTGGAAGGGCATCCGCCCGGCCGTCGGCTATCCCGTGCTCCCGAACATCAAGGAAATCTTCAACGTCGCGAAACTCATCGATTTTAACAGCGTAGGCATCAGCCTCACCGAGAACGGCGCCATGTACCCGCAAGCCTCTGTAAGCGGCCTTTACATCAGCCACCCCGAAATCGACTACTTCCACGTGAAGGCGTAAGAAAAATACGCATTTTACCTTATCCAATCCGCACTCGTTGCGGATTTCTCAACATAAATGAGCTCAAACACCCCCGGCGACACAGCCGTTTTTTCTAAAAAGAGATTATTTTAAAGACAGGTTGTTTTTAAAAGGGTGTTGTATGAAAAGTATTCTGACCGCGTTCTCCACGAAGGCAAGTCTCGCCACCGTGCTCATCGCAAGTGCAGCGACATTGTCCTCCGCAGCCATCAACATCACCGTTGACGCGCAAAAAGGCATCAAGAAGATTTCGCCGTACCTTTACGGGCGAAACATCGACAAAATCAGCGACGGCAACACCGAAGTCACCGCCGACGAATCTGCATTCATCAACCAGATGCTCGATGCGGGCATTCACTTTTTACGCGCGAACAACGGCAACAACGCCACGCGCTACAACTGGCGCCACAAAATAACGGTTCACCCGGACTGGTTCAACAACGTCTACTCGCACGATTGGGCAATTACCGCGCAAAAGGTTCTCGACAACATGCCGGGAGTCGACGCGATGTACGCTTTCCAGCTCACAGGTTACGCGGCAAGCAGCACCGAATACAATTTCCCCGACTGGAACTGGTATCAGGAACACGGCTCTTATCCGTCGCAGACATTCGACCTCGCGGGCGGCGGCGAAGTTTCCGACGATGGCGAAACACTCATCAAGGCGGGCGACGCCTCGCTCTACAACATGGAATGGCCAGCCGACTCGACCGTCGCGATTATCCCTCACTGGAAAGACGAACTTAAGTTCGACATGAGCCGTTTCAAGTACTGGAGCATGGACAACGAAATGGAAATTTGGCGCGGCACGCATTCCGACCTGGATTTGCCTGTCACGGGAGACTTTCTCGTTGAACGCTACATCGATGTCGCCAAGAAGGCCCGCGCCGCCTGGGGCGACATCAAGCTCACCGGCCCGGTGGTCGCAAACGAATGGTTCTGGTGCTCCGTGTCCTCGTACAACAAACAGGATAGACCCAAAGGCCCCGATCGCGATTACTGCTGGCTAGAATACTTCATCATGAAAGTTGCCGAGGCGCAAAAGTCCTCTGGCACACGTCTTCTCGATGTTTTCGACATTCACTGGTATCCGAGTGAAAAAGATTACGAATCGCGCGTGAACTGGCATCGAGTTCTATTCGACACCACCTATAACTATCCCGGAGCAAACGGGATCAAGATGGTGAACGGAGGCTGGGACAACGACAACCAAAAGGAATACATCTTCAAGCGTATCAACGACTGGCTCGAAAAATATTTCGGCAAGGATCACGGCATTACGCTCGGCATTACCGAAACCGACCTGAATGATTCTGATCCTATGGTGACAGCGCTCATCTATGCGTCTTTCCTCGGAACCATGCAGGACAACGATGTCGAGATTTTCACCCCGTGGACATGGGGCGACGGCATGTACGAAACGGTGCACCTGTTCAGCCGCTACGGCCATCCGAACCGCGTGCAGTCCACCTCCAGCAATGACTCGCTGGTGTCCGCCTACAGTTCCATCAGCAACAAGGGCGATTCGCTCACAGTCATCTTCGTGAACCGCGCCGAAAAGGACGCACAGGACGTGAACCTTGATCTTGCGAACTTCGCCTCCAACGGGACTGTCAAAACACTCACCTTGCAGGACCTCCAGGGTGAAACGTTCGTTTCGCATACGGAAAACGCGCTACAGGCAGGAACCGCGACAGCCACCGGCAACAAGGTTGCGCTCAAGCTCCCCGCAAAGTCAATTACCGCAGTACTGCTCACTACGTCAACGCCGACCGTCGTTGACGGCATCAGGCCCAAAGCCACGATTCGACCTGCGCCCCAATACGGAGCCACAAGCCGCTTCGACACCAAGGGCCGAAACGTCACGCACACCCGCACAAGCCCCGGGTATTATATTCTGCGATAATTCTTTTGGCGCGCTCAAATTGTCCCAGCCGCCCCCGTTAAATAATACCGAGAATTATTTTTCTACGACAATCAGTTCAGCCGCACCGCGACCCGGGAGCGGCTTAAATATTTTCACGTTCGTTTGCGTGGCAGGCCCACCGAAGGCCTTCATTTCGCAAACGAACAGGTAATTCGTACCCGCCACGATTTGCGTTGCAACACTCAACGGCCTTAATCCTAGGTATGCATAGTCCTTGGTCGCCTCGGCAAACACGGCAGAATCTTCTGCAGTAAGCGGGCGCTGTTCTGAGTAGCCGCCCAGAAGCATTTCGTCAGTCTTACCCGTTTCAAGATTCGCAAAGAACGACTCAACTTCCTTCGCCGCAACTTCGGCTCCATTTTCCGCCGTGATTCGCTTGTTCGAAATCCCATAAGCTAGCGTCACGTTCGCATTCGGCTCAAGCGTCTTGAGTTCCGCGGCAGACGCCTTGCGGCCTCCGCTACCGTATGTGCAGAACGGCACCACCACCTTGCCGCTCAAATCGTTTGAATCAAGGAAGGTATAAATCGGCGGAGCAAAGGATCCAAACATAATCGGGTAGCCAAGGTAAACCGTGTCGTACTTGGCGAGTTCCGGCTTTGCATTTTCGAGCACGGGCCACTGTCTACTATCGCGCTGAGCCTTCACCGCCGCAATCGTGCTATCGTATGTCGACGGGTAAGCCGTTATAAGCTTGAGCTCCACGGCATCGGCGTTCTTCGCCTTCGCAAAAATATCGGCGAGTTTCTTGGTCGCTCCATTCTGCGAATAGTACACCACCACCGACTTCGTGGGAGCCGGCGTAGGTGCAGGCGTCGCCACCTCAGCGACATCCTTTTTCACCTCGGTTTTAGGCTCCTGCTCGTTGCACGCAGCAAACATCACAGACAGGCTAATAGCCGAGGCCGTAGCAAGAACCCATTTAAAATTACGGAACATATCACCTCCGATTTTTAGTGTTGTTTTTGCGAACCTTTAACGCACAATAAGGCCGCAGTCGCCTTTGAATCGCCCAGAAATGTAGGCCGTTCCATTACGCGTTTCACAAGTTTCACTGTAGCTGTCGCCACAATCTTCGACGACTTCCGCCTTAAAGCTGGAATAGCAGCCTTCAACAGTCGCATGGTCTTCGTAGCACTGATCCATCCACATGTTCAACGCCGAAGTGTCGCATTCCGCCATCGGCAAGCAAAGCGTCGTCACACCCGTGATAATCGCCATCGGGTAGTAGCCCGTCTGCGTCACCAGAGTAAATTTGCAAAGAGTCGTCGGCAGGGCCTCGCTAGAAGAGCTTTCTTCAACCGCCGAGGACATCTCCGCCGAAGAAATTCCCGGCAACGCTTCAGATGAATACAGAGCATCACCAGGCTGTGGAGTCACCTCTGTAGAAGAACTCAAAGCGGCATTATCCGTATTCGGCGCTGTAGAACTATCGTCATCACAAGCAGCCAAAAGACTTCCGGCAAGCAGGGCAACCGACAACATTCCAGCGAAATTCAAAACCATCTTGTTCATAAAAGCCTCCTATGAAAATTTGTCTTAAATATAGATTTCCTCGCAAACAAGAAAAACGCCCCTCCCATAGGAAAGAGCGTTTCTCAGATTTTTTCACTTTAGCGCTTCGGCAAGCTCAGCGACCTTTGCTATGCCTTTACCGTCGTGAAGCTGAATGCCTCTCCGTCGGCGTCGTTGGCTTCGAGGCCATCGGCGGCGACAGCCCAGGCAATCTTCACGGCTTGCGTCTCTCCCGCAATGTAAGCTTCGTTCTCGGCGACGGCCTGCTTGAAGACGTCGCTTGCAGAGAACAGCGTCACTTCGATCTTGTCGGTGATGGCGTAGTTCTGGTCCTTACGGCGGTTCTGGATGCGGTTCACGAGTTCGCGGGCCACGCAGGCGCGGCGGAGTTCGTCCGTAATCTTCAGGTCCAGAGCCACGGTGAAGTGCTGGTTGGCTTCCACGGCCATGCCGTCGGCCACGATGCGGTTGAGCATCAGGCAGTCTGCACCGACTTCACCGAAGTCAAACTTGATGGTTTCACCATTCTGCAGGGCCTTGATTTCGTCAACCGTGAGACTGTTCAGCTTGGCAGAAATCACCTTCATGTTCTTCGCATAATCCGGGCCCTTCGCCTTGATGGCGAGGAAGTTCGGCTTGGCGGAGAGCTTCACGAGTTTCGTCTCGTCTTCGAGGAACTTCATTTCACGAACGTTGAGTTCTTCGAGGATCAAGTCCTTCATAGTCTCGGCAACATTCTTTTCTTCGGTGCCATGAGCAACGACCGTCATGCTGGCAATCGGCATACGGTTCTTTACGTTGTTCGTAGCGCGAATCACGCGACCCATTTCGACCATGCCACGCACCATGGCGATGCGTTCCACGAGCTTTTCGTCCATCAGGGACTTGTCGGCGCTCGGGAATTCGCAGAGGTGCACGCTCACCGGGGCGCTCTCATCCACTTCGCGGACGAGAATCTGGTAGATTTCTTCGGCGAGGAGCGGGAGGAACGGAGCGAGAATCTTGGAGAAATCCACAAGCACCTTGTACATGGTGGCGTAGGCGGCGTTCTTGTCGCCATCGTTTTCGCTCTTCCAGAAGCGGCGACGGCTACGGCGCACGTACCAGTTCGTGAGGTCATCCACCGCGGCAATCACGGCAGGCACCACGTTGTACAGGCGGTAAGCCTTCATTTCCACTTCGACCTTGGCGGCCAAATCCTGCAGCGTTGCAAGCATCCAGCGGTCAAGTTCGTTTTCGCTTTTGACTTCCTGACCTGGCTTCCACGTGAGCTGGCCCTTGGCGGCGTCGGCATTGTGGTTAGACACAAAGAATGCCACAGCGTTCCAGAGCGGGAGCATCACCTGCTTCACGATGCCCTTCACGCCTTCTTCACTGAAGCGGAGGTCTTCGGCCTTCAAAGCGGCGGAGTTGATCATGAACAAGCGAATGGCGTCGGCACCCGTGCGTTCGATGAGGTCGTTCGGGTCCGGGTAGTTGCGCTTGGACTTACTCATCTTGGAACCGTCTTCGGCCAAGATAATACCGTTCACAATAACGTTCTTGAACGCGGGCTTCTGGAACAAAGCGTTAGAAAGCACGGTCAGCGTGTAGAACCAACCACGAGTCTGGTCAAGGCCTTCGGCGATGAAGTCCGCCGGGAAGCTGCGTTCCACGAGTTCCTTATTTTCGAACGGGTAATGGCGGCTGGCATACGGCATGGAACCGGATTCAAACCAGCAGTCGAACACTTCCGGCGTACGGCGGTAGACCTTGCCGTCCTTTTCAATGGTGAGCTTGTCCACAAAGTGCTTGTGCAAGTCGTCGAGTTTCACGCCAGTGAGCTGCTGCAGTTCTTCGATGGAGCCGACCGCAATCATGTCGCCGTCGTCGCTGAGCCACACCGGAATCGGCGTACCCCAGAAACGGTTACGGGAAAGGTTCCAGTCGCGGGCGCCTTCGAGCCACTTGCCGAAGCGTCCGTTCTTGATGTGGTCCGGCACCCAGTTCACGGTCTGGTTGTTTTCGACCATCCATTCCTTCAGAGTCTTGGTCACGCCATCCTTGCTCGTGACAGGGGCGTCAATCTTCAGGAACCACGTCTTGAGGGCGCGGTAAATCAGAGGAACGCCGGTACGCCAGCAGTGCGGGTAGCTGTGGACAATCACGTCCTGCTTGAACACGCGGCCCTGTTCCTTGAAGTAGCGGATAATTTCCTTGTCGGCTTCCTTGGCGCCCATGCCCTTCCACATCGGGACCTTGTCCGTGAACTTGCCTTCGGTATCCAGCGGGTCGAAAAGGCCGAGGTCGAGTTCGGCACCCTTCTGGAAGTCTTCTTCACCGAAGGAGGGAGCGGTATGCACGGCGCCGGTACCGTCTTCGGTACTCACGTAGTCGGCGGGGTAAATCTTGTAGTGGCGGGACAGCTGGTCCGGCGTCACGAATGCATCGGAGATACGGGAAAGCGGTTCGTAGTCCTTGCCCACGAGTTCGGAACCCTTGCAGGTATCCACGATGTTCGGGTTCTTGAAGTAGGCGGCGGTGCGGCTTGCGGCAATCCAGTACTTCTTGCCGTCCTGTTCCACGAGGTTGTAGTCCATGTCCGGGCCCACAACGATGCAGAAGTTGGAGTACAAAGTCCACGGGGTCGTCGTCCACACGAGGATGCTCGTGTCCTTGAACTTGGGCTCGTTCGAGTTAATCGGGAAGATGAGCGTCAGGGACGGGTCCTGACGGTCCTTATAGCCCTGGTTCGTTTCGAAGTTCGAAAGCGGGGTCGCGAGAGCCGGGCTGTACGGTTGGATGCGGTAGCCCTGGTAGATGAGGCCCTTGTCGAAGCACTGCTTGAACACCCACCACACAGATTCCATGAAGTTCTTGTCCATGGTCTTGTAGCCCTTGTCGAAGTCCACCCAACGGCCCATGCGGCGAACGGTCTTCTTCCATTCGCTGGTGTACTTGAGCACCTTGCTACGGCAGGTTTCGTTGAACTTGTCGACGCCGAGCTTCTGGATTTCGGCAACGCCCGCGAGACCGAGTTCGTTCTGAACGAGAGATTCAATCGGAAGGCCGTGGCAGTCCCAACCGAAACCGCGCGGAACCTTCTTGCCCTTCATGGTCCAGTAACGCGGAACTATGTCCTTGATGGTACCGGCAAGCAAGTGACCGTAGTGCGGAAGGCCCGTTGCAAACGGAGGGCCATCGTAGAATGTATACGGTTCGGTTTCCGGACGGGAGTCCAGCGACTTCTTGAACGATTCATCCTTATCCCACAAGGTAAGAACTCGTTCCTCAATATCAGGGAACGTCTCGTTTTTATCTACTTCGCGAAACAAAGCCATTATAATAACCTCTATAAAATTTACGCGGGGAAATTTAGAAAAAACTGACTAAGAATTCAAAAGGGAAAGCACGCGCTCTTCGATTTGCGGGACAACTTCGCAAGCCGAGAGTCGCGGGAGACTGTTTACAGGCTCCCATGACCGAGGCGAAGAAGTTGGCGCTTGCGCAACGTCTCTTCTTTCTTTACTTCACGAAACATTTTTTGAACCTCGGAAGGGTATTGCTAGACGAAAGACGAGCGGTTCGACAGGCTCACCGACCTTGTAAGATCCCTGAGCTTGCCGAAGGGATTGCGCAATCCATCGCCAACGCAACCTAACGTTAAATTTTCGGGCGTAAATGTAGAAATTAGCCCACCCCATGGCAAACCTCCCCATTTCAAATTACAGGATATTGCATATCGCTTGGACCAAAATTATGAAGGGGTGTAGTAGGCGACATTATACCGCATTCCGTCAGTTGCAGCTGTTGCAAATAATTCAAGATCAACCTTGCCGAAATATTTTTTCAAAACGGACTTTCCCTCTCAATTGTCTGCATGCGTTTCTTCAATCGCTTTCGCTTCATTCAGGAACTTGTCAAAATCGCTCTTGAACAGTTTGTCCTGGACAACGCGGTATTTTTCGAATTCACTTTCGGCAAAAGCCTTTGCAATTTC
>LVAE01000086.1 GCA_001603905.1 Fibrobacterales bacterium Fibro_02 | reverse complement strand
CGGACTCATAATGCTGTTTTATCCTAACTTTAAACTGTCCAACTTTTTGGGTTCAGTTCAAAACCGCGGGGTTTTTGCTTTTACAGCAGCATATCGCATTCATTTACAACACTGACGACATCGCAGAGAGCTTTTAGGCGCGCAAGCCTCATTTTCACCTTAAAAGAGGCTTGAAAAACGCTCATTTTGACGAAACATACCTATAAACAAGGCCGACAGGTGATTTTTATAGGTAAAAAAAAGAAGCACCCGTCACGGTGCTAGAAAAATTGCCCCAAACGAGTACCTATAAACATCGCATAAGCCCCATTTTTATAGGTAATTTAGGTATTAGTTTGTACACAACGCCAGTCAAGCTCCCCAAAATGTACCTATAAAAGCACAAGATTCGAGATGTTTATAGGTACGCTCCCCAAAAGGCATTCCCCAATTACCTATAAAGTCCTATTTCCACTTGTTTTTATAGGTACGCAGTCCTGTCCCCGTTTTATATATTTTGATATAAAGGAGTTTATAATGTTTGGGAATAACTTCAAAAACCGCATTACACGCAGTGTCGCGACTAACGCCGCGATATTGGCGCTCGCAACGATGGCGCACGCGACAAATGTCGCCTGCGTCGGCAACAGCATCACCGAGGGCTACGGAATCTGGGCCGACAAGAAATACCCCGACCACCTGCAGGAAATGCTCGGCAGCGACTACGCCGTCAGCAATTTCGGCGTGTCCTCAATGACCTTCGCGGGCGCCACCATCAAGGGCGGCGACAACAATTCCAGTTACTGGAAGACCGAAAAATTCAAGGCGGCTCTCGCCTCTTCGCCGGATATCGTCGTCATCGAGCTCGGCACCAACGACAGCAAGTACTTCACGGACAAATGCATCTGGGAGGGTGCCGAAAGGTACAACTACCTTTACAACCAGTGCGAAAAATCGCAGCTATACAGCGATTACGAGGCGCTAATCGATACCTTCGCGCACCTGCCCACGAGCCCCGAAATTTTCGCGACACTGCAGCCCTACAGCAACAACTGCGACTGGGGTATCATGGATACGGCAATCGTAAGCCAGATCAACCCAATTATCAAGGAAACCGCCGTCAAGAAGGGCGTGAACATCATCGACCTGCACACGCTTTTCCAGACGCCCGCATGGTTCCTAGCTGACAGCGTGCACCCGAACGCCTCGGGCGCCCAGGAACTCGCCAAGATCGTGAACAAGTACATCACCCTCGCAAAGCCCACGCTCAAGCAGGAACAGGCGACTCTGCAGGTGAACGGAAACAGCTACGGAATCCGCTGGTACAAGGCCGGCAAACTGATCGAAGGCGCCGACAAGGCATCACTCGCCATTTCTGAAACGGGCACGTACAGGGCGCTCGTGAAAGTGGAAGAGGGCAACGATTCGTGGCTCCTGAGCGACGAAATCGAGGTAAAGGACCTTTCGGGAACTACGGGAATCAAGCCCGCAAGGCAAACCGCTCAGCCGAAAATGCGAAAACTCCACCACAAGATAGACGTGAAGGGGAGAATCGTAGACGGGAGGAAATAGCCTGCGCGAGGATGGCGCTAAAACGGCAGGCCGTTAGCGATAAGTGGCGAGACTGTCGTCCAGGAAATCGAACATCGCCTTGTAGACATTGTCGCGGGCGGGTTCATGCGAAAGGACCAAGTCGTGGAGGCCACCTTCGATTCTCTCGAGGCGGACTTTTTCACCGAGATGGGCACCGTATTCGCGGATATCGTCGACATTCAGCACGGCATCGCATCGGGTGTACTCCTCGCTCCAGTCATCTTCACGATAGCTGCAGCCGCTGTGCATCACGAGCACCGGAGTATTCAGGTGAAGCCCCTGCTGGATGCGTTCGTGTCCCAGGTGAATGGCGCGGAGCCACCCCAAATCGATCGGGAGACTGCCGGGAACCTTGAGCAAGGTGTCGTACATCCATTCGCCATCGTAATTCCTCAGCAGGCTTCGGTCGTAGTTGATGTTCTTGCTGCGGGGAATCCCCACGTCCGGGAACCTAGAACCGATTGCCGAAAGCAGCGGGACGGCAAGGCGCCGCACCGGCCAGATGTAGTTCATCTCGAAGAAAGGACTGTTAAGGACAATCGCCGCGATTCCGGCACCGTTCCTGCGGTCGGCAGCATAAAGACATGCGATAAGTCCCCCGGTGCTGTGACCCATGACAACGAGGGGGGTAGCTTCCCCTTCGATACGGTGAATGACCGCGATGGCGGAATCCAGCTCAGGATAGTATTCCGAAATGTCGCGGAGCTCGCCTAACGTCTCGCCTTCGCGATGGGAACGGCCAAACTTGTGCAAGTCGATGGCATAGAAGGAATAGCCCGCGGAATCCATCTTTTGCGCCAGCTCCCGCTGGAAAAAATAATCGTTGAATCCGTGGATGTACAGGACGGACGCCTTCGAAATGCGGGACTCCCCCGCCGCGACGCTGTCGGGACTTGCGACGGAAGCGGCCTGAACCGCGGAAACAAACGGATAGTGCACCAGCGTGGCGTGATAATGCGGACCGGCACCTACATCGAGGCTACGGACAGTAAACGGTTCCCCGAGCAAAGCATCGGACAACCATTCGCGATCTTCCGCAAACAAGGCCACAGTGAAAAATAAAATAACGGTGCACCAAGATTTCATAATAGCGTAATATAGATTATTGTCCCGCCGCACGAAATTATTTTTTAGATACAAGCCTTTTTTGTTTTTAGGCAAACTATAGTTGGCGTGATTTTAGGCATTCCCTATTTAAAATTACGGCATGTTCGATGACGATGTTCACAAGAACGCCATGAAAGAGTTTATCGCTTTCTTGAGGACGATGACTACCCAGAAAAATATCGCCTTTTTCAGCGATGTTTCCAGGGAATATGTCCGTGAACTGGGAAATGGCGAGAAAATACCCACCATCAAGGTATTTTTCAGCATCATCGAATCCGCTGGCCTCGACCTGCTCGAAGGAACCAGTCTCTATATTGATTTCCTTAAAAAACAGAAAATGACCCTCGCCGCCGACAGGAGCAAGGGCCTGGATTATATCAAGAAACTCAAGGCGAAAAAAGACAACGCCAAACGCGGCACCTAGAAGAAGTTCACGTTGAACCAACCCGTCTTGCCGTCGGCAGACAGGGCGATGCCGCAAGCGACCTTGGTGTAGCTCGCGCTGCGCATGTTCTTGTAGTGGCCAATCTTACTGAAGTCGGCAGCGCTATTGAGGTCCGCCTTGCCACTTTCGACGAGCTGCTTTTCGCTCCACATCATTTCGAGGTAATAGTCCGATACATCCGTCGCGGTCTTGAGCCAGCTTGCGGTAAAGTTCGGGCCACTGTTCTGCGCCCATTCGCCACAGTCGCCGAAATGTCCATGCGCCTTGTTCTCGGCAAGGTCAGCGGCAGCCTGGTCGTCGGTACAGGTCTGCTTCTCCTCGGCAGCGAGAGTGAGCGGCGGCATGTCCTCGGTCGCACGGTATTCGTTGATTTTGGCAAGGCAGTCCTCGCGCCAGTTCTCGTTGAAGAAAGCGTTTTCGGATGATGCTGGTTCTGCGGACCCGGCGGAAGAAGAGGATTCCTCGGAGGCTGAAGAAGCCGCCGTCGCCGAAGATGCAGGCGATGCCACAGAGGAACTTGATTCGTCGCCGGAGCTGACGGGATCACTCTTAATTACCGTAAGCGTGTCAATCTTCGAGGAGCTGGAGTTCCCCGTAGGAATATTGAACGAAATCTCGTCACCCGTATCGATATGGGCGTTAGTCCCCGACGAATCGTCAGAGCAGGCGGAAAGCCCGAAGGCTAGGGCGAACGCACAAGGGGCAACGGCAAGTTGCGCAAACCATTTTCTAGACATCATCAAACTCCTTTTTTTGCGGGAAACCCCGCTCTTAATCCGAAAATATAATTCTGAAAGGAATTTGGCAAGCGCCCTCTCCCTTAACCACCAGCAACCTTCGTTACAATGCCTACCGCCTACTGCCTACTATATTTCTATCTTTTATCCCCGTGATCCAAGTACAGAACGTTTCGAAATCCTTTGGCGTGCAGGTCCTTCTGGACGGCGCCTCTATGCTTGTAGGCGACCACGAACGCGTGGGCCTCGTGGGCCGCAATGGTTGCGGAAAGTCTACCCTTTTCAAGATGATTCTCGGCCAGGAATGCCTCGACGGCGGTTCGATCGACATCCCGAAAAAATATACGCTCGGCTACCTGCAGCAGCACCTGAACTTTACGCACGCGACCGTGCACGAAGAAGCCTGCAGTGTATTGAAGCCCAATGAAGACGGATGGATCGAGGAACACAAGGTCGAAGCGATTCTGTTCGGTCTAGGCTTCGACGAAGAATCCATGCACAAGAGCCCGATGCTGTTGTCCGGCGGTTTCCAGATTCGCCTGAACCTGGCGAAGGTCTTGGCATCCGAGCCTGACATGCTGCTGCTCGACGAACCGACCAACTACCTGGACATCGTGTCGATGCGTTGGCTCAGCCGATTCTTGCGTAGCTGGAAGGGCGAAGTCCTTTTGATTACCCACGATCACCACTTTATGGACGAAGTCTGCACGCATACCGCGGGCATTTTCCGCCACAAGATCCGCAAAGTGAAAGGCAGCGTCGAAAAGCTTCGCGAAACCGTCGCCGAAGAAGAAGAAGTCGCCCAGCGCACGCAGGAAAACGAGGCGAAAAAGAAGGCGCAGCTGGAACAGGTCATCGAACGATTCCGCTACAAGGCCGCAAAGGCCGCCATGGTGCAGTCGAAAATCAAGGCGGCGGCAAAGCTTGCAACCGGCGAACGCCTCACCCACGAACGCAATCTGGAATTCAGCTTTACCGAAGCGGGTTTCCCCGGCAAACGCATGCTGCAAATCAAGGGCCTCTCTTTCGCCTACCCGAACCGCACCGAAGACGGCACCGTACAGGGAATGGGACCGGAGCTCATCACCGATTTAACGATGGAAGTTTTCAAGGGAGACCGCATCGCGATTATCGGCCCGAACGGACGCGGTAAAACGACGCTCTTGAACCTGATCGCCAAGGAGCTCTCGCCCACCGCCGGCGAAATCAGCCACAATCCGAACCTGCAGATCAACTATTTCGGCCAGACGAATATCAACCGCCTGAATTTAGACAACACCGTCGAAGAAGAAATCGCCTCGGCCATCGAAGAGGTGGCGCAGAAAAGCCGCGCCCGCGGACTCGCGGGCCTCATGATGTTCAGCGGGGACGCCGCGTTAAAGAAGGTGAAAGTGCTGAGCGGTGGTGAACGCAGCCGCGTGCTCCTCGGAAAAATCCTGGCGAGCCCCTGCAACATGCTGCTGCTCGACGAACCGACGAACCACTTGGACATGGAAAGCATCGAAAGCCTGATCGACGCGCTCGATGACTACGAAGGCACTGCGATGGTGGTAACCCACGACGAAGAACTGCTGCACGCGTTTGCCACAAGGCTCGTGGTATTCGACGGCGGCAAGTGCCGCGTTTTCGAAGGCTCCTACGCCGACTTCCTCGAAAAAGTCGGCTGGGCGAGCGAAAAGAAACCGGGCGGCAGCGAATCGGCAAACATCAAAGTTTCCAATATCGACGTGAAGACGGACGGCGGCAATGCTTCCGCGAACAATGCCGCTGGCGGCGCTCCCCGCGCAAAAGAAGACCGCAAGGCCCGCGCCGACTATATCGCCGAACGCAGCAAGATCATCAAGCCGCTCGAAAAGAAACTCGCGAAACTCGAAGAGGACATCGCAAAGGCCGAAGCCCTCGGCGGAGAACTCGAGGCAAAACTCGTGACCGCCTCCGAAACCGGCGACGGGAACGCCATCACGGCAATCGCAAAGGACATGGACGACAACAAGAAGAAAGTCGACCAGCTTTACGAGGAATGGGAAAAAGTGTCCGCCGAACTCGAAGCCGCGAAGGACAAGTATCCGATATAGCGAATCGCTTTCGGCCCACTACATAAAAAACGACCCGGAAGGGTCGTTTCATTTTTTAAGTAAACCTTTCATTTATTTCTGCTTGCTGCGCTTGATACCTATGGTATAGGTATCGTCGCTTTCGCCGGCCTTGATGCGGCCACTCACGATTTTCACCTTCAGTTTCGAGATGTAGGCGCCGGTGCCGACCAGGCGGCCCTTGTCGCTGCGGGCATTCCATTCGAAGAAGACATTGCCGGGGTTGTCGTAGCAGTTGGACTTCTCGGGATCCGAGGCGTTATAGAAAACGGTCTTGTCGTTACAGCTTACGGTACCCATCGCCTTGTTCACGAAATTGCCCAGCTGCGAGAAATAGTAGCCTTCCCACTTGATCTTAATCAAGGCCAGTGCGGAATCCTTGTCGGCGCCGCTCGGCAACCCCATAATCATAGAAGTCGCAAGTTCGCCGATGTTGAAATTCAGCAGGAAACCGGGCTTGCCGAGGCTATCGATGATATCGTGGACACTCTTGTTGGAGGGCACCGATATCGCGACAATCGGCTCGGAATAAGGCCACGGTTCCGTCTCGTCGCCGACCATCACGACGCCAGGCGACTTGATTTCGGTACGCTGTTCACCCACGATACGCACCCTCGGATTGTTCAGGTGCGCCACGTTGCCGCTCCTGTCCGTAAGTTCACCCGGAGCGATGCGCACATAGTCGCCCACGGCCGGGAGCACGCCCGCGGCGGTCTTCCTGAAATACACCTTGAACACGGTCCCCATCGCATTGGCATCGGCACTGTTGATTTCCAGGGAATCCATAAAGTTCACCGTATCGCGGTAGAATATGAACGCCGTCTTCCCGTTCGCAAGCTTGGTATCAATCCCTTCGCTCAGGTTGATTTTCACGGCGCTAACTTCCTTGGACACCGTCTCGATCGTCGCACTCAACACCACCGGTCCTACCTTGTCCTGGATCGAAGAATTCATCGAGAGCTTGACCTCTTCGCCGGAATCCTCGTCGGTATAGGTGTAATGGTACTGTAGCGAACCGGAATAAACCTGGTCAGAAACACCCGTGAACACATCTTCGCGGAGTCCCGCCGGGTTGTAGAGCGAAATCACCGAATCCAGGAGCACCAGCGGCCAGATGTTTTCCATGCCGACAGTCGTGTGGAATTCCGTTCCGCCGAACGACCACGAAAGCGTATCGGGAACCACGTCCTTGAACGGCTTGCTGAAGGGTATAGACAAACTATCGGGAATGCCGTCGCCGTTCACGTCGTACATCGAGGCCTTCAAGGCAAACGGCACAGGAGGTTCCTTAAAGTGGATATTCGCCCAGGTCAGCGTATTGTTCACGCCGCCGCCATCAATCGTGAAGAACGCATCGACCATGGCGGAATCACCCACCACGTAGAAACTCGCATAACCCAGCGAATCCGTCGAAATCGTCGTTACGCGCTGGTTGTCCTTGTCCAAGAAGCTCAGCGGGAATCTCGTATTTAGGTTCAGTTCCTGCACGCAGTTCACGTCGGCACCCGATTCCATCTCGCCGCAGACAGTCGTCCCGAACAGGAGCGCCACCCTGATGGGCACCGTATCGGGATAAGTCACGTGCGCAAGGAGCGTATCGTTCTTTCCGCCGTCGCTCCCCAGCAGGTCGCCACGGAGCGTGTAACCCGCAGGATCGAAGAAAGCGGAATCCGTCACATGGAACACGTCCACGAAGGCGATATCCGGAAGCGGATACTCGGGCACCGTGAAAGTCACCACCTGATACTGGCTGGGGTCCGACTGCAAGAAGCAATACAGGGCGTACTTGCCCGGACTCAGCTTGCGCGAATTCACGAAGGCAGAAGTGTCGACCTTGAAACTCGCCATATTCTCGCTGATGAAAATGCCGCCGTAATTCGGCCCCGACTCAAGCGTCACGCCGTCGGCAGGGAGGCTTCCGCCCTTCAGGATAAACAGGGAAGGAGCCAGCTGGTCGCGGGCGCTCTGCACGCTGGACACGTCGCAGCTAATCGCCTTGTCGACCAGCAACTGATGGAACTCGTATTCTTCGGAACCATCTGCATTCGTTTTCGCTTTAGAGAAATAAGTCCTCTGCGTCTGCAAGTTGATGGAGGTGCGCATCTTGAAGTTCGCACCCGTCGCGTTGCGTTCGGAATAGAAAATGTGGAAAGGATAAGTTTCACCCTCGACCAACTTCAGGCTCGGATCGTTCTTGCCGATGGTATCCAGGTTCACGGCCCCTTCTTCGGGGTTATGGCAGCCGCCGATATCCACCACCAGGCGGTTGTTAATAAACACCCACACGTCGTCATCGCCGCGGAACTCAAAATACTGCCCCTTCACGTACTTGAACTCCGCCGTCACCTTCATGGCGTAGCTGTAGTTGTGCTTGCAGCCCTGATGTTCCTTGTACTTGTCGTTCTTCGGGTTCGGAATCTTGCTCGAAGAATCCGCCGTATAGAGATACTCGAAATCGTCAATCGGATAGAAACCCGGATGCAAGGAATCGCCGCAGGTACCATCCAGCGGCTGCGAAATGTCGGCCAGCCAGAAACCTTCCTCGTCCATGGTCAGGTCGATATCGCGACAGACGGAATTCTTGTACTCGTTGCCGTCCACCACGATCGTTTCGGGAATAAACCACTTCTCGATTTCATGGGCCGCCGAGCACATTCCCCACGGATACACCGACGAATCCACGCGGGCAGGCGCCCCGTTCACCAGGGTATCCTGCACCATCCCCTTCACAAGGCCTCCGCATTTCGCATTCGTAGTCAGCGTGCCCAGCGAATCAAGGAACGTCACCGTGGTGTAGTCGTTGCCATTATAAATCCCGCCGAAATCCACATCGATATTGTCATCGAAAGATTCACCAGCCCAGTCGATGACCATCGCCGAAATCTTCATCGAGGGGCAAATCCCGAGCACCTTGGGGTAAACCGACGAAACACGGAAAGGAACCGTCGTCATCCACACCGTATCCGTCTCCGCAAAAATGGAATCCAGGTTGATCAGCTCGCCCGGGATAGTATCTAGACCGCTCCTCGAATAATATTCGAAGCCGAATGCCTGCCTAAAGTACACCTCCCAAGAATCGACATGCTTGTAAGAAATCCCCTGGTACCATCCGCAGGTATCGCTGCTGAAAGGCCCCATCTTGATCGTATCTTCGGGAACGATCATCATCGGAGTCATGTTGTCCCAGGGGCTCATCAGGCGAACCACCTTCGGTTCGAGCGGAGTAAACGAAAGGTCGAACTTGCCGCTGCTATTGGTAAACAGCCATGCCTCGTAGACACCCGTCGGGAAAAACACCGAAGCGAGCGGGCGCGACCCTTCCGCAAAATACGTCACCTGCGGCCATTCGTTCTGGCAACGGTACAAGTTGAACTGCGCCATCGTGGAATTCCAGTTCGAGGAATTCACCGTCGCGGGCGCAAAGTCGTAACGATACCAGTAAGGATATTCGTCCTTCTCCATCGGCGCGGGATTGTTGACGATATTGTTCCCGACCGTGAAATAGACCGCGGTATCCCTGAACGAAGTGTTGGTACGCCACGGATGGTACACATGCAGGGTACGCGTCGAGTCGAAACATTCCCCCAGCGCGCCGATCTTGGAATCTACCGTCGCCCCCGCCGTGCCGTCCACGAAAACCGTATCCAGCACCGAGAAATAGTCGCCCAGCTCCACCACTCCCTGGGCAGGCACCGACATGTAGGGCGTATTCAGGCGGATAAAGTGGACGGACTGCAGCGGGTTCCGCGCAAGCATCGCAGGAGACACCGCCCCATAAAACCAGCCGCACTTGCTCGGGTCATCCTGCGCGAAACGCATCATCACCGAATCTTCGCCCAAAATCATCTGCGGCAGCGCCTTGTTGCCCCACGGGCTCTTGAACCACACCAGCTTGGACCCCGGCGCCACGAACGACTTGGTATAGCTCATGTCAGCAGGGTCGGTATACAGCCAGACCTCGGTATCGGTACCGAACAGCGAGGCCATCTTGAACTCGCCCGCCTCCTTCCACTGGATCCCGTTATTGTTGTTGAAGTTCTGGTCCGCCGTATTCGGGTAGATGCTTACCGTAAACGACATCCACTCCTGGAAATCCGAGACGTTCTTGTCCCAGGTATAGCTGAACCAGCCGTCGCCCTCGGCCGTCGTGATTGTCGGCGAAGTTTCGCCGTAAAAAGCATTGTAGCTCCCGCCGGCGGCACCCAAAATATGCAGAAAATAACCGTCCTTGGACGCATCGTTACGCCACGGCGACTGGATATGCACCGTAAGCGTCGCGTTCGCCGCCACGCACAGGAACAAAATCAAAGAATACACCCAAACCGTGAGTTTCATCAAAACTCCTTTACTTTAAAACAAACAACTCCAGCCTAAAGATATAATTATTATCAAAAATCGCAAGAAAAAACAGAAAAACGGCAGAAAAGTGTTGAACAAGCCACAATAAAACGGCCATTTGCGCAATCTTGCTACAAAAAGCGCAAATTTCTAGATTTGGGCCCGTTATGAAGAACTTGCGCGCCATTTTGATGCCGATTGCAATCCTGCTCGGAATACTCCTCCCGCAGGCGCACGTACTTTCGCCCCTGATGCCGTTTTTGATCGGCACCATGATGTTCCTCACGTTCGTGACCAAGATTCCGCCGCAGACCCACGGATACACCTTCAAAATCGAGGTGCGCGCCCTGGTGGTAAGCCTGATTCTGGTCGCCGCCATCGCAGGCATCGTGAAACTGTTCGACCTCCCGCGCGAAGTCCTTTTGGGAGGCGCCATCATCGCGCTGTGCCCGCCCGCAAATGCCGCCCCCGCCATGGCCAAGATGCTCGGCGGCTCGGCCTCGCTCGCCCTCAAGATCTTTTTGAGCGGGAACCTGATCGCCTGCTTCTCTATCCCGCTCGTTTTCGGCTACCTGACCGGCACCGACGCGGAGCTCAGCGAAATCGCCATGAAGATCTTCAACACCATCCAGCCCATCATCAGCATCCCGCTCGCCTTCGCCCTCGGACTGCGCGCCTTTTACCCGGAACTCGCCGACCGCGCCGCCAAATACCAGAAGTACACCATGTTCGTGTGGACCTTCTCGGTGTTCGTCATTCTGGCGAAAGCCAGCTACGACATCCGCGAAATGGGATTCACGGAACTCTGGAACAGCGGCAAGCTCCCGATGATGGCGGGCATCTCGCTCATCCTCTGCATTCTCCTTTACGCCCTCGGCTGGTATGTCGAAAGGAACCGCCGCCCCATCGAAAGCGCGCAGAGCATGGGCCAGAAGAACACCACGCTCGTCATCTGGATTGCGACCCTGTACGCGGGCCCCGTCGTGGCACTCGCGCCCACCTGCTACGTAGTGTGGCAGAACCTGGTGCTCAGCTACCTGAGCGCACGAATCAAGCCGAAAGACACCCCGAAATCGTAAGGGCGAAGGACTTCACTTCCCGCTCCTGGCTGCGGCAATCTCGGCGTTTGTCGATTCAAATTCATTTACCCATTCCTTGACCTTCGCCTGCAAAAGCTTCTTGTCCGGCAGGTACAGCTCATAGGCGGAGGCGTAAATATTCGCATCTTCGGGCAAAGTCAGCTTCACAAGGGTATCCTTCTTCTCCTTGCAAAGCAGAATGCCGATGGTAGGCTTTTCAAAATCCTGCTTTACGTACCGGTCGTAATAGTTTACGTACATCTGCATCTGGCCGAGATCCTGGTGTGTCAACTTGTCGACCTTCAAGTCAACGAGCACATAGCACTGCAACAGACGATTGTACAAGACCAAGTCCACATAGTAATCGTCTTCGTCAAAGGAAAAACGCTTCTGACGCGCTTCGAACAAGAACCCCTTTCCCAGTTCCAGCAGGAATTCCTGTAACTTGCCGATGATAGCGGATTCCAGGTTCGATTCCGAATACGATGCATCCGGTTTCAAGCCGACAAATTCCAGCGTCACCGGGTTCTTGATGATATCCTCCGGTTTTTCCACCACGTTGCCAACCCGCGACAGGCGGGCGATCTGCTCCTTGTCGCGGCTCAGTGCAAGACGTTCGTACAGGCTTGAACCATACTGCCGCTGCAACTCGCGAACAGACCAGTTCCCGGAAGTGGCCTCAATTTCGTAAAAGCGCCGCTCATCGGCATTCTTGATGCGCATGAGGACCAGATAATGGGACCACGAAAGGGTAAAATCGGGCAAAACTTCAGATTGGGGCAACACTGTTGCCCCAATTTGCTGGGGACAATAAATACGATAAAAGAAGCGGCAACGCTTGAGCGTATCAACAGTCCAGCCGTTTTCATAGCGCAAAATCAGTCGTTCAGAAAGATTCAACAGAATTTGCTTGCCATATTCCGCTCGATACTGACCTTTTTGCTCATCTTCTACGATTAATCGCCCAATCTGGTACTTCGTGTAAACCTCGGCGACATTCATTGCCGTGGCCACACGCACGCGGGCCTGCTCAATCAAGTTCGAGACCTTGTTGAACAACGATTCCACCGCTTTTGCAGGGGCAATCTCTTTCTTTTTAGCCATTTTAGCCTCCATGTGGTCGCAATTTGCGACCGGTTACTTCCCGCTCTTGGCGGCAGCAATTCTGCATTTTTCAAATCGTCAGCCATTGGCTAGCGATTAAAAACGGAGAACTACCGTTCAAAGCGAGAATTACATCCGCACTGCGGACGCAATTAGGGTTTATTTATGTTTTGGGATGCTCTTGCGATACTGTTGGCGGGGGCTTTCCCCGGCGTTACTTGGCGCGGCGTTCCGCACACTCGAGCAGGGTATTTTCCTGCCAGCTATCCAACAGCATCAACAAGAAGGTTGAAGCGCCTCGTCGCGGATGCACGTACGGGCCAAAGGCCTATGCCGACTGTCACGAGGATTGTCGAAATACAAGATTAAATATACAAAGAGGTTTGAGAAAAGTCAACGCCCTCTGTTGTCACTCACATTAGGCTTTAATTTGTATTACGATTGGGAACGCAGTGCGTTCCCAATCAACTGTTGGTTTTCCACAATGCAGTCCTTCATCTGCTTGAAAAGGCGAATAAGAGCCTTGCTTTGAGCGGTTGCCCGTTCGCCCTTGAGCACCGTCATGAGCATGTAGATACCCTGTTCGGTGAATGCGTAGGGTGCATATTTTATGTTAGTCCCTCGTCGACTATTGTTCAAGGACGAAATTTTCGACCTTGAACATGTTTCCGCCTCCTTTAAAACGAAAATTGACCCCGCGAATAGTATATATCCGCGATTTGAGCAAGGTTTCGTCGATGAGAGGAAGCTCCGATTTGACTGGCGCAAAAAATTTACCTCCCGTTATATTCTTTTAAATAGCAAAAAAATCATAATGTGCACTATATGGCGTGGCTAAATGCTGCGCTATTTATATGTTTTCTGGGAACCCCTCACAAGCGTTTATTATATGTCCCTACAGCAGAACATCGGCGTGGCCCTCAGGGCGTTGCGCGCGCAGAAAGGCGTCTCGCAAGAAAAACTGGCACTCGAAACCGGCATCGGCCGTCGTTACATGAGCGACATCGAAAACGGGCGCCGGAATGTCTCGCTCGAAATCGTTGAAAAACTCGCTGCATTCTTTGAGATGAAAACTAGCGAATTCATTAAAATTATTGAAGAGGTTTCTTAAAATGCCGCAGAACAATGCAGATCTCGGAATGACAATCCAAAAATGTATTTGCGACAAATACAAACTGGATCCATCCGTTTACGCACAAAGCCAGTTTGAATCCAATTTCAATCCAGATTATGTCGATAAAGCAAAGACATTAATCAGCAGGATCTTTAAAGCGTTGGGATCCAAGCCCGTCTTGTGTTTGACTCTTTCTGACGCCCAAAACAGCAAAGAGCGCTATTCACCTCATAACTTTCTATTATCTACTGGCGAAACCTTATCTATACGCACAAATAAAAGTAATGATAAAATTTGCCCTAGAGTTGTTGGTCAGGGCGGAATCGATACATTTAACGGTTTCTTCTCGGACATTGCAAATAAGATTGTTTCTGACAAGCAGGAAATTAAAGAAATAGTGGTAAATCATATCCACCAAATGATCCCGACCTTCGTCGATTACCTTTTGCAATCCGACTATACTGTATGGATTTCTGATTTTGATGCGGGTGAATTCCATATTCTAAGCCAAAAGAACTATGTGGATTGGGAATATGACAAGAACAAATTCTCGTTCACAAAGGGACTGACCGAGTGGAACGAAAGCACCACAATAAAATATGATGGCACTACCATTGCCGAAGTCCAAATTCACAAAAACAGGACCTTCAAGTTCCGTTTTGCGATGCGCGGCGTAATGAAATTTATGCGGACGCTCGCCCAAACAACAGAAACTTTCGGAATGACGGCAGAAAAGGCCATTTGCGATGTATTTGGGCTCGAGTATCCGGACAGTTTAAAAAAGCGCTATGCCCCCGATATCCAAAGAGATCTTTCTCCCATTGTTACAGATGCTTTCAAACATCTGCCAAAACCTATTAAGCATACAGGCTCTCTCCCAGGAGAAAGAGGAGACCAAAGCAAGTGTTCGTATGATTTCATCTTAGAGGGAGACAAGACCCTATCCTTAAAAACAAATACTGGCAAAATGATCTGTCCACCCGAAGTAGGTCAGCCGGGAAACATCACCTGTCTAAAGTACTTTGGTCACCTATGCGAAGATGATGAAATTAATGAAATTTCCTTCAAAAATATGGTCTTAAATCGAGTCGCCGAAATGATGCCCATTTACACCAGATTCCTTTTCGATTCAGATTATATGCTTTGGATTCGAAAGAATAGGGATAAATACGACTATCAGATTTTCCCACAAGAACTGCTTCACAAGTTCAATTGGGAAAAGGATCTTTTCAGTTTCACCAAGCCGACAATTCAAGACTGGAACGATAGCAACACTCTCAAATACAACGGCATCAGTATCGGAGAATTCCAGGTCCACCGAAATCGCAACTGTTTCAAATTCCGATTCAATATGGAAAATCTGATGAAATTGATAGAATAGTCTCTATTTATCTTTTTCGTTCAAACTTCATTTGACCATTTTCTATGGAATAGGTGTAGACCTGCATCTTTTTGGTTTTACATTCTTCTTCATTCAAAGAAATCATTTTCTCAAGGTCTTGTTTTCGTTGATTATCGCAATTTAGCAAATCTGGGCAATTGAAGCAGATTAGTATCGGTTGTGCAATTGATTCACCCAAAGCAAGAGTTTCATTTATCCATTTTGTATATATAAGAGTTCTTTGAATGTGTGATTCATCTATACGCGATTTCTGAAACTCAATTAAGAAGATTTTGTTGATTGCAAGTCCATCTAAGGATGTCATTATCAAATAATCCATTTCAGACTGTTCGATGCTATAAGGTAAATAATTACTATACCAAACAACTTCATCAACATTTATCCCAAGGGGAGCAAAAAACTTCTTATTGCGTCTGGACATTTCCTGATTAAACACTGTTTCAAGGACCTTTTCATAAAGAACGTTATTGTCTTTTGAAACATACAATAAATCATTTGGATTTACATCAGCGAGTGACTTCACATCACTATTTGTACCAGTTCGCGAAAGGTCTATGCAAAGGGGATTATCAACATTTATATATCGTTGGGAATCACATGGAACAAAAGGACTATCACCATTTTTCCCAATCAAAAGTTCTATGAGATGCTGAACTTCTATAAATGTTAAAGGGGAAGATGCCCTTGGCTTATCCGCAACTTTTTTTCCGACAATATTCCAAAGAGCATTTTTCGAGAAAGGATTATTTAAGACGTCATATTCTGTAATAGGATCCCTAAAATCATAGGCTTTCTCTATTCGCAATTTAAACGGATATTTATCATCTGGTGTATCTAATTTATAATATGGTGAAGATATAGCTCGATATACCCCATATATTTCACTTTTTGCCGTACCAGTTTTTGTTTTCCACAAAAAAATATAATCCCCTTTTTCTACTTGCAACATATCTGCCGCAATATCTGCAATCGTTTTAATCCATTGTTTTTTTTGTTCTGCTTTTTCATCATCAACACTGGTATTTTTCAATGGAGACGGCGTAAATATGGATAATTCCATTTTTTCCACAGTATTTTTTTTCGTTTCTTCATCGACGACAAAAATACGTGCTTTGGGGATTCTGAACGGCTGCATACATTTCCTCTCATTACAATTTAACTAAGTTAAATATATATCACCGAAAATAAATTGTCATAACCTTTCTTTTACAACTCTTTTTTCGCCTTGCGAATCGCCAAGCCAATAGCCTTTCCAAGCAACGGAGGAACAGCATTCCCAATCTGTACCAACTGTTTATTTTTTTTACCTTCAAAGACGAAATCATCCGGGAAAGATTGAAGTCTAGCCATTTCGCGAGCGGTCAAAACGCGAGGTAACTTGGGGTGAATGTTCACACCACCATGATTTTCCTTGATTGTACAAGACGCTTCGTTCCAGGGGCATTTTTTCCATGCGTCGGAATATCCTTCATAAAGACTTGCGCCTTCAGGGAGCTTGGCCATCCGCTTTTCCATATCAGGGCGATGTTTTGTCGGGACATGGTTAAATTCCGGGTCTTCGGGATGATTAATCAGATCACCAATCGCGGCCCCAGTGGTGATGTATTCCGATGGTTTCAAAATGGGTTGCGGATGGAGATTCTTGAGTCCGATTCTATTCCCAATAAAGATGACTCTTTCGCGTTTTTGCGGCGTGTAATAATCAGCCGCACAAAGCGTGGTCACATTCATTTCATAACCAATTGCACGATAATCTTCAATGATTTTTTTCTCGACCTGTCCGCCAAGCATACTGCGAAGCCCCTTCACATTCTCACAAATGACAAAATCGGGCTGCAGATTCTTAACGATTTCAAGCATTTCTTTGTACAACGAATTTCTAGGATCATCAACAATTCGATTTCCCGCCATACTAAAACCTTGGCACGGGAAACCTCCTGCGACAATGTTCAATTTCCTATGACCAAGTTGTTTTTTTACAGTAGCATAAAATTCATCTTTCTTTTCTTGAGTCGTTATATCGCCGTCAACAAATGGATGGTTAAAATTTCTTCTGTAAGTCATGCCGGCTTCCTTAAACCAGTCTAAGCCACAGATTCCTTGTAAGCCCGCCATTTCAAGGCCTTTACTCAGTCCACCGGCACCACAAAACAAATCCACAAAAGTCATTTTGGAGGGAGAGACATCATTCCAACAAGAAGAAATATCAACCCAATTAATATCATCGATTGTTTTTTTCAATACCGTTTTCTTTTCAACCTCAGCGGCACGCACCTTTTTCTTAGGTTTTAGGAATTGCTGCAAGGCGCTTTCCGAAATTCTATAAACATTCCCAACCTTTACAGAAGCCAGAGTTTGAGCCGCAATGTAACGCCGTACTGACTTTATTGAAACATTAAGATTATTCGCGACGTCAGCGATAGAGTAGAAATTTTCCATATAGATCCTTTTTTTTGTCCACAATTGTCCACTTCCCATGTAAATATATTATCTAAGTTAAACTTTGTCAAGGGGTCTTGTCTCATTCAATCTATGGATATAGGGAAGGGATAGTTGCGGATTCGCCATATCAGTGAATAAAAGCGCATAGTTTGCCGTATTTTCGTTGTTTTCAAAGATAAACAAGATGAAGCGTCATAAAATGACAAAAATCTCTAAAATTAACTAAAATGCATTATTCGACCGCCTCTATCTTTGCTATAATTCTTAATGTGTATTTACTTCAAAGGCTTAAAGGTAAAGGAAGTATAGAGAAATGAGTTTCGGCAACAAAAAAGAACAAATGGGAAAGTATAAAGAAATACCTTTCCAGCATTTGGCACCGATTGACACGGTGAATGACAAAACCACATTCGACGCCCTTGATTACGCATTATCTCAAGAAAATATTCATAATGTCGCTTTAACAGGTAACTATGGATCTGGAAAGAGTTCTATTTTAGAAAGTTACATCAAACAGAAAAATAAATGCTCTTTTTTTAAAGGACTTTTGAACCGATTGACAAAAAAGAATGCGAAATTTTTAAAAATATCTCTAGCCACCTTCGCTATAGAAAGTGAAACCGATGATTCGGAAAAGCAGAATGAAAAACTTCCGCAGACAACGGCACAAGAAATAGAAAAAAGTATATTGCAACAGATTTTTTATCGTAAATCAGGCAGAAAATTTCCTTATTCTCATTTTAGCCGAATAAAGAAAATTGGATTTCTTCGTAAATTGCTAACAGAAATAGTTGTATTACTTTTGCTGTTTGTTCCTGTTTACGTTATAAAAAATGATTTATGGAAAATTATTACAGAGCCATTTTTTAAAGATGGTCTAACATTCTTTTTTGCGGTTTCTTTTGCCATAGCCTTTTGCATTGCTCTATACAAAATTATATCATTAACCTATAAATTTCGACTTGCAAAATTATCCTTCCAAGATGCGGAAATTGAATTTGATGAAAATGGAAGAGACGAATCTTTGCTTAATAAATATTTAGATGAACTTCTTTATTTCTTTGAGGTCACCAATTTTAATATTGTCATCTTTGAAGATTTAGATCGATTTAGAAATACAGAAATATTCATAAAACTTCGTGAATTAAATACTCTTCTTAATAACTATGAAAAAATTCATCGCAGGATAGTGTTTGTTTATGCCTTGCGAGATGAAGTTTTTAAGGATAGTTCCCGAACAAAATTCTTCGATTTTATCATCCCCGTCATTCCTGTAATAAATAATCAGAATTCCAGCGACATGTTGATAAATCAATGGTACGAAAATGAAGATAGTCCACTGGGCAAAATTGACGAGTCTTTTTTACAGGACATCGGTTTGTTTGTTGATGACATGCGTTTGCTTAAAAATAGCATCAATGAATTTAAAATATATGACCAAAAGATAAATGCAGATGATTATGCAGAAAATGACAATGAATCAGAGCAAAAAATTTGTCGAGATAGGAATAAAATTTTTGCGCTGATTTTATACAAGAATTTATATCCAAATGATTTCGCCTTACTTACACAGAATAAGGGTGAATTATATAGTATTTTCCAGAAGAAGCAAGATATTGCGGAAGCAGAAACACCTAAAATAGAGAACAGCATCTCTCAATTAGAAAAACAAATAAAGGACATCGAAAATCAAGTAGAAGTCGATATAAAAGAATTACGAACGATCTATATCGCTAAGGTTTTCTCAAAGAAGCCCAAAAACAATGGCATGTATATCGTAAACGACATCTCGGATTTTCTTTCAGATGAGGCTTTTGCAAGACTTCAATTACAAAAATCGCTTCCTTGCACTTCTCATTACAGTAGTGGCTCTTTTGGTTATGACTTTTTTGCGATAGAAAAAGAAGTAAATCCTTTATATTCTTATAAAGAACGTGAAGATTTACTCGCAAAAAGAATCAATGGAGAAATAGAAAAACTAAAAAAGCAACTTGCAGAAAAAAGAAAATCAATATCAGATATTCAGCAGATGTCCATCGCCGAGATGTTGGATAAATTCTCTCCAGAACAGTTTGTAACGGACGTAAAGACAATAAACAAGGATTTTATAATATACCTTTTGCGTTATAGTTACATCGACGAAAATTATTTTGAATACATCTCTTATTTCTATGCAAATTCCCTGAGCGTACAAGAAAAACAGTATTTGCTCTTAATAAAAAACAAACAACAACCAAACTTCGAATTGTTAATAAACAACCCTAATTTCGGGAATATTGTAACAAGGATAAAAGATGTTGAATGGAAATTACCTGCAGTTCTAAATTATTCCATGCTATTTTGCATATTGACATTCGACGATATTCACATCGATGCTTTCTTGAATGCCCTTTGGAACTACAAGGTATTTAACCGCAATAGTATTTTCCTAAGCAAATTTAGCGGAGGTTCAAACATTCAATCGAAATTGTACCGAAGACTGTATGATTTGTTTGGTAAAAAGAATAACTGGATAGACATTCTTTTTGGCAACGAAGAAATAAATGTAGTTTATAATTTCTTTTTGTATGTGAATTTTGAAAAAACAGAAAAAGACGCCATTGCATTCTTGACGAAAGACATATCCTTTCTACATCGTCTAGATATTGACAAAAATACTATTGCCAACAAAATTTGCCATTACAATTTAAAATTCAATCTTTTAGACGATTCCGTAAAGTATCCAATTTATAATGTCATATTGGATAATAACGCATATGAAATATCAAAGCATAATTTTGATATTATAATCAGAAATGCATTTGCTAGCGACATTGAAAAATCAATTAAAAATTATTTCACCCAAATATCCAAATTACAAAATCAAAATGTAAAAACGTATGTAAACCAAAACATTGAAGTTTTCGTCAAAAACATTGTTCTTTCTACAGAAGAATCAATAGATGAATCTGAAGATGCATTTATAGAATTACTTAACAACAATGCTTTGCAGACAGAAACAAAACTTGAACTGATAGAAAAGAATGATTGCCTTGTTTCCGATATAACGAAAATCAAATCTTTTAAAATAAAACTTGGCGAAAACAACGAAAAAACAACTGACATCCGTAATTTGCTATACAAACACAAAAAAGTCAGCCCCACATGGTTTAATGTGTTTGAAAATTTCAAATTTAACGGAAATAAATTTGACTCCTGTTTGGTTGAATATCTAAATGATAACCAAGTCATTGCAGAATTGACAAAAGAAAAACCTATAACGGAAGAAGAGTTAAAAAACGAAAATGGAAATTATAGTGCAGTTTCCTCATTCTATGATATTGTTTCCGGATCAAATATTTTATCAATCGAAAGCTTCTTGAAATTAATGAGCGTATGTCCTTGGCATTATGACAAAATGGAAAGATACGACATTGGCTCGAAAGAAATGGATGTTCTAATAGGGCAAAAGAAGATTACACTTACATCGGAAAATTATTTGGGAATCAAACAAAATCACACAGATTTGCTTTCAAAATATATTGCTGTATGGTTTGATGATTTTGTGGATAATTGGAGCGAATTAAAGTTAGTAGTGACTTTTGATGACATGAAGTTACTTTTGGAATCTGTCGACTTGAACAAAGATCAAAAATCTCAGCTTTTGTCAAGAGATTTTGGTGTATGGCAAGGCGTAAATCAGAAAGAACACCTTGTTTGGATTGGAAAGAAAATAATTGAATTGAATTTCTCAGGACAATTAAAAACACCTATTGCTGTAGTTATCCGAAATCTAGATAACGAAGAAGAGTTGAAAAAAATTATAGCTTTGCAGGGACGATATCTAAAAGAAACCGAAATTAAGAATGTGATTAACAATAAAATGAGCGACGCCTATAAATCTTGCATTGAAAATAATGGAAAGAAACGAGAATTAGAGAACAACTCAAGTAATTTATTATTTATGGGTATTTTGAAAGAAAAGGGCATAATATCAAGTTTCAAGGAAGACGGTGAAAAAATAAGGGTATATCAGAAAAGAGCAAACGCTTAATGATTTTCTGAAAAATGTGTATGTCAACAATTCTTCTTTCCATTAAACCTGAATATGTTCGCAGGATTCTTGAAGGCTCCAAGAGATTCGAATTCCGCAGGCAGATGGCAAAACGTAAAGTGGAGCGAATTCTGATTTATTCGACCGCCCCCGAAATGAAAGTTGTGGCGTCGGTAGAGGTTCTCGGCGTGTTAAAAGATTCTCCGAAAAAACTTTGGGAAATAACCCATACATATGCAGGAATTTCTCGCCAAAAATTTATGGGCTACTTTTCCAATAGAATGGTGGCGTATGCTTACCGATTAGGAAAATTGCAAAAATTCGATACGCCTAAAAAGCTTGCTGAATACGGTATTACTGCGGCACCACAGTCTTTTGTGTATATTGAATAATAGTAGCATCAACACGCAAAAATGTTAACTACAGTATTTTTGACCTATATAATGAAATATCTACATTCATACTTCTCTTTTGGTTTTCCGGGGTTTTAGGGGCGGAGCTCCTAGGAGAGGGGGTGTCCGGAAGACGGTTTGGACGCGGATTGGAAAGGAGATCCCCGCCTTCGCGGGGATGACGAGACAAAATCGCGGGGATGACAGTCTGCGGAACCCGCGGACAAAGCGGCTGCAGGCAGGGGGATTCTTCCCCCACCAAGTAAAAAGGCGGCGTCATTCTTCCATCAGTACCGCGATGTCGTCCTTGTCGAAGTCGGTGCCGAAGGCTTGCCGGTAGCTCGATTCCAGCGCCTCTCCGGGGGTGCAGTTTTCCCTGAACAGGACCATGCCGCTGTCCAGGCATTCCATGTCGAGCTCGCCGTCGGTGTCGATGCATTCCGGCCGGAACGTGGACCATAGGCAATAGTCGGTGAACCCTTCCCGTATGTCTTCTTCGAGCAGGTTGTCGCCGGTGCCCGCCTGGACTTTCAGGAACGCCTTTGCGCTCTTGACCCATGCGAGTATCGCGCCGCCGAACGTGTCGTTTTCCATAGTGCCTCCGCCCCGAAAGATAGATAATGTTCGTGACAGAAAATGACTTGTTAATTATGACGATTTCGCCACAATTAATTTTCGAGAAATCTCTTGACAGGGGCCGCGCGAGGATGTATATTTAGTGAACAAATGTTCTAGTGCTCAAAATTTCAAATAAGGCGATTTCACTCGCGCTAGCGAATAATCAGGAGGATAGAATGGCACAAATTAATGTTCAAAACACCAAAATAACTGTTTTGGATATAGACAACAAGGATTACATTTGTCTTACGGATATGGCTGGTGCCAAGGAAAATGATGTTCGTGCGGCCGATGTTATAAAGAATTGGCTTCGCAATCGTTATACATTGGAATTTTTAGGTACTTGGGAAACTATTCACAATGCTGGTTTTAAAGTGGTCGAATTTGACCACTTTAGGAAGGAGGCCGGATTGCCCACATTCGTGCTGAGTTGTAGTGAATGGATTGAGAAAACGAATGCCATTGGCATAGTCGTAAAGAAAGGGCGTTATGGCGGCACTTACGCCCATAAGGACATCGCTTTTGAATTTGGCTCGGCAATAAGTGTATCGTTTAAGTTGTATCTTATTGAGGAATTCCAGCGGCTTAAAGAAGAAGAGCAAAAACAAATTGGATGGAGCGCTAAACGGGAACTGGCGAAAATCAATTATCGCATACATACCGACGCTATCAAACAGAATCTAATTCCTCCAAAGCTCACTGCACTGCAGAAATCTTTCGTGTATGCTGATGAAGCAGATATGCTCAATGTTGCAATGTTCGGAAAGACTGCCAAGGAATGGCGTGATGAAAACCCCTTGCTGAAAGGTAATATTCGCGATTACGCTTCAATTAACCAGCTAATTTGCCTTTCTAATATGGAAAACCTGAATGCCGTTTTTATAAACGACAACCTCTCTCAATCTGAACGCTTGGAAAAATTGAACAAAATAGCTATTCAACAAATGACGGTCCTTGAGAATGTTGACGGACGGAAGCTGTTGATTGAGAGTAAAAAATAAAAAAGCTATGTCCACAATTCTCCTCAAGAACATATACAAAGAAGGTGAATTAGACAAGGACTCAACTTGTAAGGAATATTTACAAGTTGCCCATGAAGGAAGCAATGTGCTGAAATTCGCGGCGATGCGAGCGAAGGGCGTGCAGGCGGTTGTTTATTCCGCACATATTACGCCAGAATTCAAAGCGGCGGTCGCATTACACAACAAGCAATATCCGGGCCTAGAGCCGAAGACAATGCGCACGATTCACGACCGCTTTTTGCTCGTCGACGACAAGGTGTATCACTTCGGGGCCTCGTTTATAAAATACGAAGGCCGAGAGCAGCGGCAATGCTTGCATTGACATTGCCGAGGCCAAGTATTTTGGCTCGAAGAGCAACGATATGGGTAACGAGATGACTGCGTTCAGCGTTCTGGACTTTGTGACCCCCGCAGAAGTCATCGAGAAAATCCAGGAAAGCATGAAAGGACGGTGAATTTAACCTCCTCAAATTCGAGGGGGTTTTCGATTATTTCACCAGGATTCTTGCGGTACGGACGCTGCGGGCGCTTTCGATGCGCACCACGTAGTTGCCCTTGGTCAGGTGAGCGAGGCTGAAATTCTTGGAAGAGGCTTCCGTTTCGGCGAAAGATTCTACCAGATGGCCCATCATGTCGAACACCTGTACGCGGAGCATGGCAGAATTCGGCATCGCAACGGTCAGCACATTGTTCGCATAGCCAAACTTCACGCCACTCGTCGCCACAGTCGCAATCCCGATAGTCTGTTCGCTCGAAGAAGATTCTTCGATGTTGCTGCTGGAGCTAGACGGTTCGGCGGAACTTGAAGACGCCGCAACGCTAGAACTAGACGACGCTTCAACACTAGACGAAGATTCTACAGACTCGCGAGTCACATTAACGTTTGCAAAGGCGGTATCATTGTTATTTTCGCCTATTGCAATAATTCTTATCGTGTATAACCCACCCTTCGAATTTTTATCGACAGTTCCACTGCACGTGAGCTTATTTCCTTCTACACTATACGCAAACGATCCTTTTAACGATCCTTCGAACTTAAATGAAGATAAACTTTCATCGACACGAACATTTGCAAACTGGAACACAACCGGTTCAATCTCATTGCCCGCCAAGACCTCCTGACTTGTATTATCACTAAAAAGTTTTATTGATGTGCGAGCCTGGCCACCTACCACGGCAATCGTTCCTGACACGCTCTTTTCATCATCTTTTTCGTTCCAAACAGTGACTTTGTATTCATAATCACCGGACATTACATCGCTATTTACAGAGCCGACAATCATGATTTTTTGTTTTTTGCTATCAAGAGTCTTTGTAAGTCCAGACGGGAGTCCACTCACGCTATAACTTGTCATTCCCTCGTAATCGAAAACGATAGGTGTAATAGACTCACCCGCAGTGACTTCCTGATTCACGTCACCGCTACTTTCATTCCATTTTAAAGACAACGTTTTTTCTTTTTCCAGTACAGTGAATTCGAACTCCGTCTTGGCGAATTTGCCTTCGTCGTCTTGTACCAGGATATATGCTTTGTACGTACCAGCGACAATATCACTTCTCATCTCTCCTGCAATTTCACAAGCGGGCCCCTTAGTCCACCTTTTCGACAAGCCAAAATTTTCCAAAAAGTTCGTCGATGAATATTCTGGTACAGCATCTTCGCCAAGGCCAGTATTTTCATATAGAATTTTAACCGGTTCAATATCATCGCCAGCATACACCGTCTGGGCAAGTTCCCCTGACAGAACCTGTTGCGTAATCTTTTGTGAAGCCACATATTCTTCGGCAAAAGCGGTTGCAGCAAAGAACAAGACTATTGCCAACGAAACCAGTTTTTTCACAATTTTCTCCTCTTTCTTGTGACACGAATCTACTTTAAAAAATAGAAACTTTTGAGGAGACTTGTGAACTTGTATTTATTCTGCCGTGAACCCTTCTAGCACTTTGTACAGCAGGGTGTACAAGGTCTTTGCTTCAGGTTCGGAGAGGTTGACGCAGCTGGCCATAGACTTGGGGACACTCGCGGCTTTGCGCTTGAGCGATTCGCCTTCGGCGGTAAGGCTTACAGAAAGGCAGCGCTCGTCGCTCTGTTCGCGGGTGCGCTGGATGTAGCCCTTGGCTTCGAGCTTTTTCAAAAGCGGGGTGAGCGTCCCGGAATCAAGGAACAGCTTTTTGCCGAGTTCAGACACGTTGCACTTCTTCTCTTCCCAAAGCACGAGCATCACGATGTACTGCGTGTACGTGAGATCAAGCGGTTCCAGGTACGGGGCGTAGCGGCGCGTGATCTCCTTGGACGCGGCATACAGCGGAAAGCACAGCTGGTTTTCGAGTTTTAGCTGGGGGCAGTCCATGGCAGCTCCTAGAGCAACTTTTCTACACAGGCGCGCACGGCGTCCATGTCGGCGGTGGGTTCGAAGCGCGCGACCACGTTGCCTTCACGGTCCACCACGAACTTGGTGAAGTTCCACTTGATGTCAGGGTTTTTCTTGTAGTCCTTATCGATACTCTTGAGCAAGAGCGCCATGGCGGCGGCCTTCACGCCGAACCCGAAACCTTCAAAACCCTTCTGCGATTTCAGGTAGGTATAGAGCGGCAGTTCGTCGGGACCGTTCACGTCGGACTTTTTCATTTGCGGGAATTCGGTGCCGTAATGGAGCGTGCAGAATTCATGGATTTCGTCATCGGTGCCGGGGGTCTGGCCCTTGAACTGGTTGCAGGGAATGTCGATGACTTCGAAGCCCTTGTCATGGAAATCGGAATACATCTGTTCGATCGGCTTGTAATGCGGGGTGAAGCCGCAGCCGGTCGCGGTGTTCACGATGAGCATCACCTTGCCCCTGAAGTTTGCGAGCGGGACCTGGTTGCCCTTGCCGTCGGTGAGTGTATAATCGTAGATGGTCATATTTTGCCTCCGCGTTTCTATTGTTTTATTCATTTTAATTGTATACAATTCAATTTTATAAAATTTAATTTGAAAAAGCAATAGGGGAAAGCAAAAAATATGCTTTATTTTTTTTTCACCTAGCTTAATAGCTGATATAGCATTCCATGTCGTCAGAAGCCTTGACATTGAAGGTTCTGCCGTTGCAAAGCGTATTCGCGGCACCGCCGATAGGACTCGATCCCGTAAACTCATACGCGCCGATCAGAAAGGTTGCCTGCTTGGACTCGCCGCCTTCATCACGCATAAAGAGGCTCGCCGTTGCCGGCAAGCCTCTTGGGAGGTGTTGTATAGGAAACTCTAAAAATCCCTAGAACTGTTCGAAGAACTTGTGAACTTCTTCGGGAACCCAGGTACTTTCCCAGTTCCAGCCCACGCCCATGTTACCGGTGTCGTGAGCGGTCCACTGGTGGTCACCCGGCCAGCTGCACCACTTGACAGGGAAGCGTTCATCCACGTTCTTGAAGTCGTAGCACACATGGCCAGTGTTGCCGCTGACTTCCTGCGGCTTTTCGCTGCTGGCGTCGGTGAAGTCGCCATTCGCGTCGGCCTTGCCGTTACGCTTCAGGATTCTCGGAAGGGCGCTGTTCTTGGCGCGGTTGTAATCGCAGCGGCCATCGTTTACACCGTGAACGTTCATCCAGGCGATGGGCAGGTTCTTCATGTTGTCGCCTTCGGGGAGCCAGATGTTGTAATCGGCCACGGCATAAGTAGCTGCAGCACGGACGCGGCTCTGCATGTCCTGCATCAGCGAGTAGCTGAACATGGCACCGAAACTGAATCCCGTAATGAATACGCGACTCGTATCAACACAGTAGTTCTCGTTCAGGGTGGTGAGTGTCTGGGCAAAGAAGTCGTGGTCGCCCTGGCCCTTGGTCCATAAGCCACCTATAGCATCGAGAGAAACAAAGATGTAGTCGCCGTTCTTGTCGAGTACCTGCTGACCATAATAGGGAGTGGGGTGGTCATAGTCGGCGGCGTGATGCACAAAGTCCTCGCCGCGGCTGCCGTAGCAGTGCAGGGCGAACAATACCTTGTGCGGTTTCTTGTTGTCGTAGTTCTTGGGCAAGGTGATAAAGTAGTCGCGGGTGTCGCTGCCGACCTTGATCTGGAACTGGTCGCCGTTTTCGACGCTCTTGACTTTCTGCAACTTGGACGTCGTGCCGCAACCCTTACTCGGGGTGGGCTTGTTGCCGAGCGCGTAACCGAACTTGAATTTTTCCTCGGCCTTTTCCAGTTTCACGTTGAGCGTGGTATCGAGCGTGCCGAGCGGAACGGTGAGCGTTTCAAATCCGTCGGCCACAAAACGGATGGCCTCACCCTGGGCAGCCTCTTTCATAAGCACGGCTTCGTCAGCCTGCATGCCGAATGTGCCACCGTTGCTGCCGTCAGTTGTAAACTTGAAATTCTGCCTAGCGCTCCCGACAGAGACCTGGGCAAAATAGGTACCGCGTGCCTTGACGGCGCGACCCAGGTCGTACGAGCCGGATCCCTGCAGGGTCTTTCCGAAAACCTGGTTGCCGAGCGAGTTGAAAATTTTCACCTGGACGGGCGAGGCGCCACTCTGGGAGTACGAAAGAATTCCGTTGCTCACACCGATGTATCCGACGGACTTTCTGGAAGCGGGGGAGATTCCGTCCGGTTCATCTTCCTGAATGGTGAACTTTCCCTGGGCATCCGTCGTGGCGGTCTTGCCTTCCTTGAGCAGGTCTACCGCGACTCCGCTGAGCGCATTGCCCTGATCGTCCGAAACCGAACCCGAGATGGTGTATGCCGAAGCCATTCCGCAAAAAGCGAAAAGGCACGCCGCCGAAAAAGGCGATTTAAAGAACATGTGTACTCCTTTTTTAATAACCCACTTACGACCGTTCGCGCCTAATGGCTCACACCAAACACGCTATAGAAATTAATTTCATATTCGTAAAGAATATCACGGCAACCCCTTCTGTCTGTGGATAAATTATCAGCAAAAAGGTTTTTACAATTAAAATGTTGATATCTTTTTAAAATGCAAACAGAATGTAAACATTCAATTAACATAAAAAGTCCGTCTCCAAAGTAGAGGAGGCGGACTGTTAATAAGTTTGGGGTTTTGTTTCCGCCGCGGAATATGCAGGCGGAACTTTTTCGTTAGAACTTCACGGTACGCGGAGCCGCAGTGAAGCTATAGAACGTGGCGGTCGCATCCTTGAAGTAGAGCGTTTCGGTGTTGTCGTCGTCGGGGGAGTACATCGACTTGAGCTCGGGGTAGTGTTCGAGCATGTCGACCTTCGGTTCGCGGCGGTCGTCGCGGACGAGTGTTCCGGCGACGCGGACCCATTCGTTACCGGCCTTGTTCATGGCACAGATTTCGACCTTGCCATTCTTCTGGATCTGCTTGGAACAGTCCTTGGACTTGCCGGTCTGGATATAGAGCTTGCCCTCGAAAATGTTGGCGGTACCGAACGGGCGAACACGCGGCTGGTCACCGTCGGCCGTCGCGAGGAAATACGCACCGCATGCCTTGAGAAATTTTACGACTTCTTCCATAAGATGCTCCTTTTTTTTAAACAATTCATACCGGACATTCTCCGGCTTTTCTACTTGAATTAAATATACAAAAATAGTAGGTAATGACCAGTGAAAACTCCAATGATTTCGACAAAGCGCCCTAAATCACGAATGAATTCATCTCGCTTCAACCCCTTCCTACCGTCTACTGCCTACTTTCTCTCGATACAATTTTTCCATTTCCTCGCCGAAGCAACAGAAGATGACTTTCTTGACTTTTTGCGCCGGGAATTCGCGGACGCTCTTTACCGCAATCTCGGTAGCGGCTTCCCAGGGGTAGCCATAAACTCCACAAGAAATAGCGGGGAAGGCGACCGTCTCGCAACCGTTCAGGGGAATGCACGCCCTCAAGAGTTCCGGACCCGCCGCCCGGTGAATGGCGCCATCGACGCCGCCACCGCCCAGCAGGGAGCAGTTTGCCGCATTCACAATCGCATCTACAGTCAGTTTAGTGATATCACCCTGGATAATTTCAATCTCAATCATATTGACCTCCAGGAATAATATAGATAATTAGCTATTCGCAGTCAGGAATGTCATTCTGGAGTGCAACGATAGAATCCAAAAGAACTGATGCAACAAAATAAGCTAAAAAATGTTTCACGTGGAACTTTAACAACATTTTTTATATATTAGAATTATTGGAGGTTAGTCTATGAAATTTCAAATATTCACATTTATCGTTATAACGATGGTGGCATTGTCAAGTGCGCAGCTCCTGCCTTCTAAAAAACCGGAAAACATTCCAAAACTCGACAGCGCCCTCGTCTACAGGGTCAACTATGGCGATGTATCGGCTCCGATAGACGCTCCCCAAAAAGAGGAGGAACCGACAACGGAGCAATCCCATGGAAGAAATCATGGAGATTTCGACATCAAGAGTTCATTGATATGGACAGGCATTTGCGCAACAGAAGCAATCCTTTCAAAGGGGGCTAGCGCAAATTCTCTCTGCCTTCATGGCCAACCATAGGATAATGAATGAAAATCGAGCATATCGCCATCTGGGTAAAGGATATCGAAAAAGTCTGCGAATTCTACCGGAAGTATTTCGGTGGAGTTGTTCAGCCGATTTACCACAATCCGGTCAAGCAGTTCACTAGTCGATTCGTCACCTTCGAAAGTGGTGCCCGGTTGGAGGTGATGCACCATAGCAATGTTGGGCCTGTAACTTCGTTACAGTCCTACACCCATCGGTCAGCAAATGAAAAAATGCGAGCATTTTTTCGCTTTCTGACCTCGGCTGTGTTTCACGTGGAACATTCAGAACATCTCGGTTTCGCCCATCTTTCCCTTTCCGTGGGTTCCAAAGAAGAGGTGGACCGTCTCACCCAACAAATGTCCAATGACGGTATCCAGGTAGTGGGAGAGCCACGAACCACCGGCGACGGGTATTATGAAAGTGTGATCCTCGACCCCGAAGGCAATAGGGTAGAGATTACTATCTAGTACCACATTATAAATAGCATTACTAAAAAGATTGCAGCAACAAGAGAGCAACACATAAAAGCTTCCCTAAAAGACGTTCACTTTTAATATAGCTTCATTACCCTGACAAAGATTGTCAAAATGAAGTTCAACGTTTTATTCACCTTGCAATGTTGGGAGCTCTAACATTTTTTTTGCGAGGAATATAATCAACATCAAAAAGGTTCATCGTCTAAACGAGCCTGGCTGCGTCGGCCAAGGAAAGGGAGGGTGCAGGGAGGGAACCGTACGGCCTTCGCAACTCCGAGTTGGGTTCCCTCCCTGCATTTCTTTTCATTTAAAAACTATATTAAGTGATATGAGGAGAATGTTCCACGTGAAACTTAAGGTATCATTCATCATAGTTATTATGGCATTTTTGAATGCCCACTCGGTTGATTGCATCCGACCCCTGTTCGATTATTTCGCGACAAACTTCGAGAATAATGCCCTCATCATGCCAGGCGAAATGTTTCCGGATAGTCTTCATCAGGAACAGAACGGCCTGGTCAATACCATCAAATATCATTGGACAGGCACTCATCTTGACAGCATGAACCTGCATCACTCTTGCCGCGCCCTCGATTACGAAAAACATTCCACCTACATTTCCGACTGGAAAATCGACTCCACCAAGGTCGGCAAGGTCACGAAATACGACTGGAAATCCCCGAAGGATAGATGGCACTTTACGGTCTATCGCACAAAGGATTCCGTCTATATCGATCTGGACAAGGAACAGCACCAGGTATTCTATATCAAGAACGATACCATCCACGAAGTCAATAACTGGATTCCCAGGCAATGGATTATCTACCGCGATCCGAACAACGAAAGCAAATGCAGCCGGAAAAGCGACAACGGCTTCATCATCGACACCTACGAATACGAAATGAAGGGAAACATCCTCATCCAAAAATCAATTAAGTTCGATCACAAAAAGTACTTCAAAGCCCCCGGCCCCTGTATGGGCGGAAATGAATATACCACTATATATTATAAGAAATAACTTTCTAATTGTTCCACGTGAAACCTTATGAGGCGAGTGAAGCAGAAACAAGCAAGCTTGTTTCTCCCCGCAGAGGATAACTCAACTACGAAACTAAAGTTTCGAGTTTCGTATATATTTCCGAGCCGATTAAGGTAGGACACGAAGTGTCCCAACATTTGCGTGGAATACAATCAATATCAAAAAATGCTCAATGTCTGGACGAGCCTGGCTGCGTCGACCAAGGAAAGGGAGGGTGCAGGGAGGGAACCGTGCGGCCTTCGCAACTCCGAGCTGGGTTCCCTCCCTGCATTTTTTTTCATTTAAAATAAACTATATTTATTAACATGAAAAAGCTCATCCTAATTCTTTCCTTTATCACATTGAATGCCTTCGCCTTCAACTGCCGCAACATGCTCCAGACATCTTTTACATCCAGCACCGCAAATACATATTTGGTAGACAGTGCCTACATCGAAAACTACGGCTACGATTTTACTTACTACGCCTCCATGAAATACCACTATACAGGGAACAACCTGGACAGCATCGTCCGATGCGTAGAGGACAATTGTTCAACTATTCATCAAAAGATGGTTCAGGAAAAATCCGAAAAAAACATCAAGACAACTACCTATTACAATGACCAAATCATCCAGGAAGAAACCTATTTCATAGGGATGGATTCTTCCCTAACCTATGTCTTTAGTCCCGCGATTTCCGATGAACCGAAGATCAGTTACATGAGAATTTCATACTTGCGAAACGACACCCTTTATAGGGAAGTATGGGACCTACCCGAAAACACACTCCAAAAGGAACAAAGCTCCTTCATCACCCCAGACCCCAATGACGAAAACACCTGCATCATAACCTCCTACGATTCCCTCTCCAGCACAATCCAGCAAATTATAACAAATACCGAAAACGGATTCGTTGTGTCGAACAAAAATAGCGAGGAAAAGATGTTCTATATTTTGGTCAACCCCAATTCCACAACACCGGTCCTCCGCAAAAACCGCCCGACATTAATTCCCAAAAAGGCCAAACATTTCGACCTCCTCGGCCGCCCTATCAAGAACAAATCCAAACTTGGGCACACAATGCAAGTGACCAAATGACAATACCATAGGGCTGACAAAAAATTATTATTCACAAAAAATTCACACCAATCAAAAACTTATCCACGGATATTTTTAAAAAGTGAAAGGGCGCCCGCCCTTTTTTCTTGTATTCACAAATCATAATACTAAATTATGTTTGGAATGTTCTATCAAAAATGTTCCACGTGAAACACAACCAAGGTTTCCAAGCAAAAATGCGCTTGCACATTTTTATTTGGGAACCGCAGGGTGTAGGACTTTGACCTAGTCAAAGTCCCAACATCTAAAAGATGTTGTTTTCACCGAATTCAAATTTTTAGGTTTTCATTGAGTTACAGAGAAAACAAAAATCAGCAGAATCTCTTGAACCAGTTCCTGGCGGAACATGGTGTGCAGCTGTCCGACGATACTCTCGGCAAGCTTTATGATTTTGCGGACTTGGTCGTAGAGACCAAGCAGTTTGGCAACCTGATTTCGGCGAAGGATTCCGAAAAGTTTTTGAGCAGGCACATTGCCGATTCGCTTATTCCCTATATATATATAGTGAAGGAAATTTTGAAGGCTGTTCCTGCAGGTGCCAAGTGGGCCGATATGGGAGCCGGTGCTGGTTGCCCGATTTTCCCGCTCGCCATCGTAATGCCGCAGGTGGAATTCTTTGCCGTCGAACCCCGCCACATGCGCGTGGAGTTCATGAACTTCGCCAAGGAAAAACTCGGTCTCAAG
>LVAE01000015.1 GCA_001603905.1 Fibrobacterales bacterium Fibro_02 | reverse complement strand
AATCCTCAAATCGTTCAAACTTTTGGCATTGTCTATCATCATGAGTTTTCTCAAAGCTGCCTTTTGGATTGTATTAGGCAACCGTCTTGAAAGCTTCTGGTTATAGACGAGTTCTGTTTCTCTGTCTGCAAAACTTTGTATCATCCAATATACCTATTTCATGTGTATATGTCAAGTAGGTAGAGTGTATTTTCGGCGCACCCCTATTACTATACACGCCATTTTCAGGCAATTGAATACCAATTTCGCGAAAATTTATTTCTTTTTACAAGAAGTCAAATGTTACGCCGAAAGTGTCTTCAGCAATTCTTTCTTGGTTGCACCTAACGCAAAGAACATCTTGATCATCAGTTCAAGGGAAACGCTGGAGTCCGCATGTTCCACTTTGGCGTAACGAGACTGGCTCGTTTTCGCGATAATTGCGGCAGAGACTTGAGTTTCACCAAGAGACTTCCGCTTGGCAACCAACGCCTTAGCCAAAGCGACCTTCATTTCAACAATCGCCATTTCAGCGGGACTCAACCCCAAAAACTCGTCGACATCCCCGACTTTCCACCCCTTTTTCTGCAATCTTTCTTTTTTCAACTTATCCATAAACTAATCCTCCGCATCATAAGTTTTCAATCGTTGACGACACAACTCAAGAATTTCATCAGGCGTTTTGCTCGTTTTCTTTTCCGTCCATAAAATCACAACTATTGCATCCGTATCAATCCGATAAAACAATCTCCATATTTTATTTTCATCTCGAATGCGAAGTTCATGACAATGCGCTCCAATTGACGGCATCGGGCGACTCTGTGGAAGCGACAGATTCATTCCCGATTGCAACATTCGTAACAAATATCCGGTTTCAATCCTCGCTTTTTGAGATAACGGTGGTGTCTGCGGCTGTTCATGCAGCCAAACCAATGGTTTATGACTCGGACTCATAAAATATATATCAGATTTGACATAATATCAAGGGTTAAGGTGAATTTTTTTACCCCCTATTACTATACACGCTTTTTTGAGGTCACTGAATACCAATTTTTTGAAAAATTTATTTCTTTTTACAAAACGAAAAAAAATTGCAACGAAATCCATATAATCGGTCGCGAATTGCGGCAAGTATAAATTTGATTATTTATATTTGCCCCAAAATGAAAGTTTGGTGGGATTTTACAACTGGAGGTCTTCTGTGAAGATTTTTAACGTATTGCGCAAGCGCATAACAGCATCAGCTCAGCCATGTCAGTCTGCAAGCAGCCTGCCGCAGCATTCGCTTCGCATGTTATTAGCTCTGTCCATTCTTCTAGCCCTGCTCGCAGCATGTGGCGATGAATCCTCTTCTTCCGTTTCGCCGGAACCTCGCCAGTGCGAGGAACAGAGCGAAGGCTGCGACGATACCAGCTCTAGTAGCGGTGAGGTTTCCAAAAATTCTTCTAGCTCGCAAAAGAGCTCTGGTAAGGAAAAGTCTTCTTCCTCGGTAGAAAAGTCGACGTCCTCTTCTAGCGAGGGTAAGCAGGTTTCCTCCTCTTCCTCTAAAATAGATGAAAAGTCCAGTTCGTCGGAAGGAAAAGCGAAGGAATCTAGTTCTTCAGTGATATCTTCTTCTGAAGCCAAGTCGAGCAGCAGCGAAGAAGTTAAGCAGTCTTCTTCGAGTGTTGTTGCTTCTAGCAGCAGCGTGGTGGAACCGTCGAGTAGCAGTGTGGTGGAAGAATCTAGCAGTTCGTTCGACAAGGCGTTTAAAGGATCGCTTTGGCGTACTGGCGCATATAAAGCATTTGTTGACCCGCGCGACAACCGTGAATACTATTACATACAAATTACTGGCGAAGACACGGCAGGCAAGGCTGCCACAATCAAGGTGATGGCAGAAAACCTGAATGTCGGTGAGTTTATAAGAGGCCGAAAAAACCAGGAAGACGATACTAAAATAGAACGTTATTGCTACGACAATGATACTACCAACTGCAACAAGTACGGTGGCCTTTACCAGTGGGCCGAGATGATGCAGCTGCCGAGCCGTTGCAACACCGAAAGCTGTGCCGACATGATTAAGCCGAACCACCAGGGAATCTGCCCCAGTGGCTGGCGTCTGTTGACTTATAATGACTACTACATTGTGGTGCATGCTGATAACAATGAAGATGGAGTGAAGGGCACCCGTGCTGGTCGCTTTGGCGGTAGCAATGATACTGGCTATAGCCTTATTGGTGCTGGATATCTTTGGGATCACGTGTCATCGAATGTCGGTGAAACTACATATTGGTATTATCCTGCTGAATCATCTGACGATGGAGATTTGTTTGTTTATGCATCTGCACAAAGTAGATCGTCGACAGGTAATCCAAAATATAAAGTGTATAAAACCCATGGTTTTTCCGTCCGTTGTGTAATGGTTGAATAACCATCACTTTCAAACTGTAAAATTTTAAACAAAAAACAAAAATTAGGCATTCCTGGGGGAATGCCATTGGGAGTTATTATGTCCAAGAAGTTCAATAAGAAAAATTCCACCCGCAAGAACTTTAAGATTGAGGCTCTTGAACCTCGTCTGATGATGGATGCCTAAAGAAAGCGACGGCGAATGACTGGCCGCTAAGCGGACAGTAAAGGCCGAAGGCCGTAATTTCTGTGAGTAATAAATGCTTGGTATTAACCAAGCATGTTTGCGAGAGTGAGACGTAAGACGAACGGTCTTTGGGCTCGTGCGGAGCAGGCTGAGTCGGAGCGTTGCTTGCTAAGCGTTTTCTCGGATGGAAAGGTGACCCCGGAACAAGTTCGGGGTGACATCCGGGGTTTTTAAGGGGTGTCCCCTTAGGCGAAGGGGTGCTGGAAGACTTGCCTTGGATTCTATCGCTTCGCTCCAGAATGACAGGCTGCGCTCCAGGGTGACAACAAGGCAAGGCTGCAAGCAGGGGGATGCCTCCCCCTCCTAAAAATAATCGCAATTTTGCAATCAGTTGATTGCACGCATTAGACGTTTCTTGTTTTATCTTTGGGCAAGAATTAAGGAAATTGCGAAAAATGACAAAGACGCCATTTTTACAACATTTACACCACAGACACTTTACATACGCAACTAATTGTTGTATATTTAGAGGTATGAGTACCGTGGTAACAAACATACGAATCGACAAAGAGCTCAAGGCTCAGGCAACCGAACTATTCAACGACTTGGGCTTGACGCTCTCCCAAGCGTTTACGGTTTTCCTGAAGCAAGCCATTCTGCACCACGGCCTGCCTTTTGCCGTTACAAGACCTCCGTCCAAAGAACTCCTCGAAGCCATCAAGGAAGGCGAAGAACTCGCCCACGATCCTAATGCAAAAACTTATGCTTCACCGCAGGAGCTATGGGACGAACTTGGCATATGACAACTTACTACCGCACGCACCTAACGGAAAAGCCGAAGTTCTTGGGTTTGGACATATAGCCGAAAGCCATCGATTTGCTGGTGAGGTACCACACGCGGGCACTTCCCGCAGGCACACCTTCAGAGGTGTCGTCAACGCTCCAGAAGAAGGCAAATTTTGCGGTATTGCCGTAGGTTTCGTCGTCGAAACGGTTGCCGGCGGGCATGGCCGAAAACTTGAGAGTATCGTTGCCGTTGGTGTCGCCCGACCAGCCGTAATCGGCCTTGATCAAGTAGCCCGCATTAAAGTCGGCGCCAGCCGCAGTCCAAAGGCTTTCGAAGTCGGCATGCGTAGGCAAGCGGAACCCAGCAGGGCAAGCCTTTTGGGCTGCATCCCAAGTGTAGAGCCGGCCGAAAACCATGCACTGGTCATCTTCGTCCTTGTAGCAGAAACTACCCGCAGTCTTGTAATTCAGGTTGTCGCCCAGCCATTCAAGGCCAGCAATTTTGACAGTGCGGTACGTCTGCTTGTCGCGCGGATCCTTGAACTCATTCTTCTTTTTAGACTTGGAAGCCGCGAACGCAGATTCACAAAGTACAAACAAACTAACAACAAGAATAAACCATTTTTTCATATTAATCCTCTATAGATTGCCGAGTCGCTGCAGCGACATTCCCCACCGGCGTTCTGGATTCGGGCAATGATCCTCATGACCGTCGGGCCACACCCACACTTCATTTTCGAAAGGGCAAGCATCGCATTTGCCCCCGACGGAACAAAGGCCTGCGTCCTGATCAAAAAACAAGCTGCCCCCGTGGCACACCTTTACAGAGCGAAGCTTTCCCGACCGCAGCTCATTCCGAAGCAAGTCCAGCACTTTTTTATCCACCCTGAAACGATCCCTGATGGATTGTGGAGCTCCTTCCAGAATCACCACCGGATTCCACTTAATGCGGTGAATGTCATTATCCTCCGCAAAAAGCAACATCTCTTTCGCCCTCTCAAGGGCAGCCGATTCGTTCGGCACATTTTCGCCATGCAACGTCACCTGCAACGACACAGTCGAAAGTGGATTCTCACCAGCTTCATTCTTCCGACGACGGCATGCCATAAGCCGCTCCACGTTTTCACGCCACAGCGCCTGGCTGATTCCTCCCATTTCGTAGGAGAGAGTGCTGATCTTGATATCGGAGCAGGATCCCAGAAGCCTTTCCATGCCGCTGTCGCTCCCCCACGGACCAGGAAACGACCCGTTTGTCGTCAGGTTCAGTTTCAGCGTCTTCGCCTCACACACCTGCAGCAGTTCATCGAATTTTGAATAAAGTAAAGGTTCCCCCATCGTCGAGGGAATCACTTCGCGCAACAGCCGATTTCCATATTCATCGCGTTCCGACGCATACCTTTCAATAGCCGCTCTGGCCACCTCTATAGGCATTTCGCCAAAGCGTCCCGAGACACAGCACTGATTCAAAAAACACAGTGGGCAATGCAAGTTGCACAAATCTGGGTTTGTAAGGAGTGTTATTCGCCGCATAGGGAAAAACGACTGAAGCAGGCTAGGCCCAGTTATTCAACCGAAGCCTTACTTCCTATGTTCGCGCAAGTACTTAATCGCAGCAAGTCCCGCCTTTGCACCTTCGCCCACGGCTACGGCGACCTGGAGAGTTCCACCGGTACAATCCCCCGCGGCAAACAATCCGGGAACAGTCGTCTGGAAATCCTTGTCGAGCACGAGCATTCCACCGTCAAATCCGGCACCCGCCTTTTTGGCGAGGTCTGTCGCACTTGCACTTCCAAGCGCCACGAAAAGTCCGTCAAAATTTTCTTCGGTACCGTCTTCGTAATGAACGCCGCTGAATTGGCCTTCACCCACCAGCGACTGCAAATGACGCTTTTCGACCCTCACATTTTCAGGGAAAGCTGCAGTCAGTTCAGCCCCGTTCGTCAAGAGCGTCACCGAGTTCACGACCTGCAGGAGTTCCTGCGCCTCGTGAAGGGCATATTCGCCACTTCCAAGAACGGCCACGTTCTTTTTACGGTAGAAGAATGCGTCACAGACGGCACAGTAGCTCACACCATGACCTTCGAGTTCGGCCATTCCCGCAATCGGATGCTTGTTACGGGCCGAGCCCGTCGCCATAATGCAGGCCTTTCCACGATACTCACCCGCAATGCCTTTCGCCACAAATTCCGTGCCGTCAAACATCAGATCCGTCACTTCGTCATCGGCAATCTTTGCGCCAAGGTCCAGAGCCTGTTTCTTGCCGACGTTCATCAGGGCTTCGCCCGAAAGCGGCTTTTCCAGGCCATAATAATTCTGGATCATGTGCGCCTTGGCAAGCGCACCACCATCCTTTCCAACCAGCTGCACGCTAAGTCCAGCACGCAAGCCGTAGAGCGCGGCAGAAATTCCCGCGGGTCCGTAACCAAGAATTAACATGTCGGACATAAATACCTCTCTGTTTTTTTAGTTCATTCTCTTATCAAGATACAAATTATTTATTTTAAAACAAGGTTGTATTGGGAGATTCGAAAGAAGGAACACCATGCAGAGATATACACCGCGCGATATGTTTGTCGAGGCCGGCTACGGCCCCAGTTTTGCAGCTCAACTTATACAAAACGCCTATAGCAAGCTCTTCGAAGGCGATCCTATCAACGAACGAGTTTGCTTCGACGCATCTGAGGACATGAGCTATATCATCGATATCGGCCATGACGACATCCGCTCCGAAGGCATGAGCTATGGAATGTATATCACTGCCCTCACGGGCCACGAGCGCCAGTTCGACAAGTTGTGGAACTTCTCAAAGCGTTACCTCCGCAATGATGACGGTCCGCACGTAGGCTACTTTGCCTGGCAAGTTTCCACGACCGACTTTAGCAAGATGGACCCAGGTGCAGCCCCCGACGGCGAGGAATACTTCGCCATGGCACTCCTGATTGCCGCCGAAAAGTTCAATCGACCGGACCTCAAGGACGAAGCTATCGGCCTTATCAACTGGCTACGCAACAAGCCGAACAACGGCATTGTCGGTCCTATCATAGACCCCGAAAACAACCTTGTCAAATTCTCCCCTGTTCTCGGCAACGATTTTACCGACCCGAGCTACAACACGATTGCCTTCTACCGAGCCTTTGCCGAAGCCACCGGCGACGAAAGATGGCTAACGACAGCAGACAAGAGCCTCGAATACCTGCAAAAAGCAGCTCACCCCGTAACAGGCCTCTGCAGCGAATACTCCGAATACGACGGCACCCCGCGCCCCACCCCCTGGTATCCCGAAAGCGGATGCTTCAGCGGAGATGCCTGGCGCGTGGCCATGAACTTGAGCCTGGACTACGCCCTGTTCCACGGACACGAGTGCGAAAAGAATATCTGCGAACGCCTCCTGTTCTTCTTCGAAAGCCGCCGCCCCTACCTTGCCGACTACGCCGTTGACGGAAGCGACTTCCCGCGCCCTGGCCGCAATGCCACGCCGGGAGTCATCGCCATGAACGCAGCGGCCACGCAGGTTCTTCCCGAAGGAGACCCGCTCATCAAGCCGTTCGTGAAAGATCTCGCAGCGCTTTCCGTCCCTTACCGATTCTGGCGCTACTACGACGGCATGCTCTACTTAATCGGCCTTTTGGCTACGGCTGGAAAGATTCGTTTTTAACAATCATCGGTTGGAGTTTTGGGACAAAAAAAGGAATAGAAGATGAACAAATTAAGCAACCTTATTCATCCAGCGTTTATCGCCGGGAGTCTCGTTACCGCCCTGTTCTTCTCCGCCTGCGAAGATGTTCGCACCGAGGAATACCCGAGCGGCAAGATTCGAATCCAGTCCACCTATGTCAAGGACAAGAAGGAAGGCCCCGAAAAGGAATTCTACGAAAACGGCAACATCAAGCGCGAAGCGAACTATGTGAACGACCGCCGCGAAGGAATCGTCAAGGAATACTACGAAGACGGAACCGTCGAAGCAGAATACAACTACGCCGATGGTTATATCGAAGGCCTCGTCACCCGTTACCACAAGAACGGCAAGGTCGCCTCGAAAGCTGCATACAAGCAGAACAAGCAAGTTGAATTCGGCGAATACTTCGACGAAAACGGCGAACCTGCTACTAGCGGCAGCTACAAGGACCCGCGCGACGGCTATGCCTACGAATGGATCCGTATCGGCACGCAACTCTGGACTGCAGAAAACATGAACTACGCGACAGCCGCGGGTTCACTCTGCGCCCAGTGTAACCATTGGGGCCGCCTCTACAATTTTGAAAATGCCAAGAAGGCCTGCCTCGACGGATTCCATATGCCCACCAAGGACGAGTGGGAAGTGCTGCTTACCTATGCCGGTACCAGCAAGCCCGTCGGCATTGTCCTCAAGGCCGGTTACGGCTGGGATCCCATCAAGGGCACCAACAACTACGGCAACGGTAAGGATGAACTCGGATTCGGCGCCAAGGCAGGTGGCGGACACTTCGCCAACAGTGACGTTCCCCTCAAGGAACGCAAGCTCGAAGGCGCTGGCCAGAAGGCTTACTTCTGGACCGCCGAAGGCGAAGTTCTCGTATTCTTCCACGACAAGGACATCGCCAAGTTCGAGAAGTTCAATCCCGAACACGGTGCCAGCCTGCGCTGCTTGAAAGACTAGCCCGTAAGCATCGATTTGTATACAGAAAAACTCCTCGGCAATACCGAGGAGTTTTTTCATAGGATTCTGTTGAGTTTAGCCAGCTCGGTCTTATTACGTTGTATACTCTGCATTAATCTTCACGTAGTCATAGCTCAAGTCGCAAGTGAATGCGCTTGCGCTCGCATGTCCGATGTTCAGCACGAGCGTTACCTTGTATTCACGCTGGCGGACTACCGCATGCAGAGCCTTCGTCTGTTCTTCATTGAGCTGCACCGGGCGGCCGTTAGACAGCACCTGCACATCGCCAAAGAAAAGGTCCGTATGTTCGGCAACCATGTTACAGCCGCTGCTGCCTGCACTGCTCAAGATGCGGCCCCAGTTCGGATCTTCGCCGAACATAGCGCACTTGGCCAAGTTCGACGTACCAATGAAGCGAGCCATGCGCAAAGCCTCTTCGTGGCTTTCGGCCTTTTCGATGCAAAGTTCAATGAGCTTGGTTGCACCTTCACCGTCGCGAACGATATCCTTTGCGAGTTCCTTCATCACAAGCATCAGTGCAGCGCGGAATTCTCCCTGTTCGGTGAGAGTCAGGTCTTCGTACTTGACGCCGCTCATGCCGTTTGCAAGCAGGATGCAGGTATCGTTCGTACTCGTATCACCGTCAACCGTAATCGCGTTGAACGAGTCAGCGATGTCGGCGCGGAATTCAGCAAAGAAATCAATCGGGAGAGCGAGGTCAGTCGTAATGAAGGCAAGCATCGTCGCCATATTCGGGTGAATCATGCCCGAACCCTTGCAGGCGCCACCAATAGTCACCACACCCTTTTCGGTCTGGATTTCAACGGCATGGCTCTTGAGCGCAAGGTCAGTCGTCAGGATGGCACGACCAAATTCTTCGGAAGCATCGGCACGGAGCTTTTCGACCAGTTTCGGAATACCGGCTTCGATCTTGTCCATCGGCATCAGGTGACCAATCACGCCGGTGCTGCAGACGAGAACGCTCTTCGGAGTAAGCTTCAGGGCTTCTTCGGTGAGGGCAGCCATACGTTCTGCATCGCGGAGGCCCTGTTCGCCGGTACAGGCGTTAGCATTACCGCTATTCACCACCACGGCAGAAGCAAAGTGTGCATGTTCGAGTGCAGCCTTGTCGTAAAGCACCGGAGCAGCCTTCACCTTGTTCGTTGTAAACACGGCAAAGCAACGAGCCGCCTTTTCACTCTTCAAGAGCGCCATGTCGGCATTGCCGCTGGCCTTGATACCTGCGCAAATTCCAGACGCGGTGAAACCCTTCGGGGAGCAGACGCCGCCTTTTTCCAATACAGTGTACATAGAATCTCCTATTGTTTTCTACATCTTAAATTATAGCAAAAAAGCGACTATGTTGAACACCTGCCGATTCTCCCCCACAAAAAAATTCTAATTTAAGGTCATGGCTAAAACACCCTGTACTAAAGAAACTTACGACAAGCTGGTTGAACGTTACACCTTCCTCAAGAAGATCGAACGTCCCCGCGTTGTCGATGAAATGGAAGAAGCCCGCAAGCAAGGCGACCTGAGCGAAAACGCCGAATACCATGCCGCCAAGGAAATGCTGGCTCACATTGACCTGGAAATTCCCAAGCTGGAAGACCAGATTTCCAACGCAATTATCGTAGAATTTGACGCTAACTCCGACACCGTCCGCTTTGGTGCCACCGTCACCGCCAAGAATCTCGCCACCAAGAAAGAAGTCGTCTATCAGCTGGTGAGCCCCGAAGGCGTTGATCCGATGAACGGCAAGATCAGCTTCAAGAGCCCCATGGGTTCCGCTTTCATGGGCAAGAAGAAGGGCGATATTGTCGAAGTCGTGACCCCCAAGGGAAAGAACCGTTTCGAGATCGTCGACTTCAAGTAATCTATGATTGTCGCCCTTATCGGTAAGGACCAGTTCTCCAAGGACAAGCACATCGACAAGTTCCTGTCCGAGGCCCTTGGAGACAACATCAACGACCCGTTTGCCAAACAGGTCGTGTATGCTACCGATATCAACATTCCTTCCGTAGCGAACCTCATCATGGAAAGCTGCGGCACCGTTTCGATGTTCGCACCGGAACAGGCGGTGGTCGTCCGAAAGGCGAACGAGATGAAGGCGGACGACACCAAGGCGCTCGCCAGCTGGCTGAAAAACGCCCCCGACTGCAAACTGCTGCTGGACTTTGACGAACTCAAGGCCAACTCGGAACTCTACAAGGTTCTCCAGAAGGTGGGAACAGTCGCCAAGTACGAAGAACCCAAGCAGTACAAAATGCAGGAATGGATTTCATCGCAGATTCCCAAGTTCTTCGGAAAGCCGATTGAGCCGGCCGCCAGCCAGTACCTAGCCGACGCCCTCGGTACCGACACCAAGCTCGTCTGCGAAGAAGTTGGCAAGGCCCTCATCTACGCCCCCGACAGCGCAAGCATCACCTACGACCTCGTCAAGACGATGATTACGCCCCGTCGCGAAATCCCGCCTTACGAGATCCTGAATTTCTTCGGGATGCGCGATTCCGTCGGTTACGTGCGCAAGCTTCACGAAATCCTCTACGGCAACAAGAATACCGACGCCATTGCTATCGTGAATGCCCTTTACAGCCATGCGGTTGACCTGCTCAACTTCATGATGCTTTCTCCGAAGATGGGCGCCGAAGAAGCCGCCAAGGCACTTGGCAAGAACTACTTCCTATTCTGCAAGCAGGGCAACGCCCCCGAATGTTGCCGCCGCTGGGGCAAGCCGCTCCTTTGCCGCGTCATTCGCCGCCTTGCAGACCTCAACTACGAATTCAAGAGTTCCAGCTGGACCGTCACGAGCCAAGAACTCGCCCTCGCCGCCCTCGTCGTGAGATAATCCTTCGTTGGACTATTAACCGAGGCGCTCGACCGCAGAACTTTTTTCCTATAAGAAAATCCCCGAAGCTATCGCTCCGGGGAGATTTCTTTTTAAGTAGGATTTAAACTAGTTCCAATCTTCCACTTCTTCAACTTCCGGTGCAGCCGGAGCCTTGGCAGGAGCGGACTTTGCAGCCGGAGCGGCCTGCGGAGCCGGCTTGGCGGCAGGAGCTGCCTTCTGGTCAGAAGGAAGCTTACCCGTTGCAGGAGGTTCCTTTTCAACCAGTTCCGGAGTGGCCATAGAAGGTTCGGAAAGTTCCACGTCACCGATGTAGTTACGGATGATACGCGGAGTGACGAAGATAATCAGGTCACGCTTTTCGACCTGGTTTCTCGTATACTTGAAGAGGTTGCCGAGCAGCGGAATATCCTTGAGGAATGGCACGCCCGTTTCGCTCTGGGTATTTTCGTTACGGGTCAGACCACCGATCACGACCGTTTCGCCATCAGCCACGACCACCTTGGTCTTAGCTTCCTGCGTACTGATAACCACCTGTCCCTGCGTATCGTAACCGTAGGAATCGTTCTGCGGATGGAGATCCAGCAAGATGCGGTTGTCGCCGGACACATGCGGAGTCACGGTCAGCTTGATACCCGCCTCCACAAGCTGCGTCGAAGATTCACCACTATCGTCAATCACGCGGATAGAAATCTTGTCACCCATATAGACAACGGCTTCGGTATTGTCGAGAGTCGAGACCTGCGGAGAAGCGAGCACTTCCGTAGCAGCGTCACTCATAATGTTTGCAATCGCGATCTGGAGGTTGTTATCCAAGAGGCTAGCCGTAATAGCAGTCGGAGCCGGATTGTCGGCCGTTGCACCCACGGCATTCAAGCTACGAGACGGCAACGAATGAGCGCCCATGCTTGTACGGGTCGCACCCACTCCACCACCGCTAAGACCATTCGCATCGGTAATGGATCCCGGAGAAAGGGCCGTAGAACCGGAACGCAGGGCCCAGTCCACACCAAGTTCACGGGACTTTTCGCTACTCACGACCACGAGCTTTGCCGTAATCATGATCTGCAAGGTTTCAACGTCGAGTTCCGTCAGGGCCTTTTCCATCTGTTCGATCTTACCTTCGGTATCGTAAACGATAATGGAGTTGGTTCTTTCGACCGTGGTAATGCGGCCACGGTTCGACTTCATGCTCTCAAGGACCTTCACCAGTTCATCGGCCTTCGCATGACGGATGGGGAAATTCTTACGCACGAGCGGAGCGTTCTGCTCGGCCTGCGCTTCTTCATCCGCAATCTTCTTCTGCTTGGCCTGGTAGGTGCTGGACCTCTGGATCATGATATACTTGTCTTCGACAACCCAGGTCAGGTCGTTCATGCCGCAGACGATGTCCAAGGCTTCTTGCCAAGTCTTCTTGGTAATATTCAGGCTCGTCTTACCCTTGACTTCGGGAGCAAGGATAATGTCGATCTGAGCCACCTTGGAAACCGAGTTGAACACGGCATCGAAACTCATATCGACAAAACTGAAATCATACAGTTTCGTATTGGGGGCTTTCACCGAACCTTCGGCGGGAGCGGCGATAGATATACCTACCGCCAAGAGAAGAACAGTCAGTATTTTTGTCATATTTTTCACTTTTGACCCCCAAATTTATCGGGAAGACCCATGGTGTAGCGACGGCTCACCCCGAATTCCTGAATCAGGAAGAGGACGTCAGTTTGAGTAATTTTTAAGACCTTTCCATTAAGAATCTTGTCGTCTTCCTTAAGCGTGTAGGAAATCGACGGATTCTTCGTATCGACCAGGATTGCCATCGGCACATCGGATTCCCAAATGATACCGACCAGTTCCACCTGGTTAATGTTGATACCTTCTTCAACAAGACCCTTGACTTCGACAAACGGATCACGACGGCCGAAAGAGCTGTAAGTCACCTTGTCTTCGTAGAGTCCATCCAGCTGGCTCGTGATAGCACCCGTATTGGCAGTGAGGTTTGTTCCACGATCCAGATCGACCTGTTTCAGACGTTCCGCCTGCACCGAGGTCAATTCATCGTAGAATCCCACAGAACGGCGGTTCACATAACCCACGCGGTTGCCATATTGCACCTTGCGGTAAAGCCCCGTAAGGTCGAGGCTAACCAGGCGGTCACCGAACACGAGACGCTGCAGAACCTGAGAATTTTCATTGGGAGCGGCGTAGAATTCAATTTCGTCGGCCACCACAATGAGTTCACGCAGCACAGGACGCAGATGGAATGTCTGCGAGCCCGAAATAATCTTCTTGCTATCCTTTTCCATGCGCTTGACGAACACGTCAAAGTCAGGCTTTTCTTCGACAGCCCTCATCCAGTCGCGGATAAAGATTCCGTCCGGACGGGCGCACCAGGAAATCAGGCCATCCTTGTTGATCGCATTTTCTGCAACCTGCAGGACCAGCACACCGTCCTGCACCAGCATCACTGGCTTCACCGCCGTCTTCAGCTGGATCTTAATGCCGTTCGCACCCCAAGTGACAGACTTCACCAAGGAACCCGAACCAATCCTGAACAGCGGAGACTTCTGGGGACCAGCAAGGCCAACCGTAATTACATTGTTCTTGTCGGGGCCAGAGACATTGCGAATGTCGATCGGGCTGTCAGCCACCAGGCGGAACTGTTCCATACCGGAGCCGACAAGAACCGACATTTCCTTCAGGTTCGGGAGAAGAGCAGAAATCTTTCCGCCTTCGTTGATGGCCTTATCCAGCTGCTTTTGCTGTTCGGCCAACAGTTTTTCCTGTTCGCGAGCAGCCTTTTCGGCAGCCTTCTTTTCTTCGGCCAAGCGCTTCTTCTCTTCGAGGGCGGCCTTTTCAGCGGCTTTCTTTTCTTCGAGAGCCTTCTTCTCGGCAGCCTTCTTCTCTTCAGCTAGGCGCCTTTTCTCTTCGAGGGCGGCCTTTTCGGCAGCCTTCTTCTCTTCGGCCAGACGCTTCTTTTCTTCAGCGGCAGCCTTCTGGGCGGCCTTCTTCTCTTCGGCTAGGCGCTTCTTTTCTTCGGCGGCAGCCTTCTGAGCGGCTTTCTTTTCTTCAAGAGCCTTCTTCTCGGCAGCCTTCTTCTCTTCGGCTAGACGCTTCTTTTCTTCGAGGGCAGCCTTTTCAGCAGCTTTCTTTTCTTCAGCGGCCTTTTTCTCGGCGACCTTCTTCTCTTCGAGAGCGAGCTTGTCCGCCTGCTTCTTGCGATCAGCAAACAGCTTGGAAAGCGTCCAGGACTTACCGCCCTTGTTCTTGAACTTGATCAAGAAATTGGACTTGTCCAGAGCAATCTCATTCTTGTCCGTAGAAATCGAGGCGCCCACCGTCATTTCGAACTTCAGGAAGGCAGAGCCCTTATAGGTATCCTTAACGACACGGACGGACTTGATGAACTTGGAGTCGGCATCGACATCAAAGTCGCCTTCGCCAAGGGCAAAGGAGGTTCCCGAGAAACCGACAGTCAGCTTCTTGGCAGACGCATCGAACTTCTGGTAGAAAGACGGCAAATCCTTATCGGATGCAAAGGCGAATACCGTCTGGCATCCCTTGGCATCGCAGACAAAGCGTACATCCTTAATTTGAGCGGCATACGTAGCGGCCGCAAGCGACATCAGTAAAAGGAGGGACTTGCACTTCATCATTTACCCACCTTCTTGGAAGTGTAAGTTGTCAAGTTGAACGTCGCCGACATGGTAATCGGAGTCCAACCATGGGTTTCCGCTTTCTGAAGTTCTGCGGCAATACCCGAATAACGGCTCAACCTCAGGTTAGAAATGGAAGTCGGATACTTAAAGTTCGCGATAGCGGCAAACAAGTTACCCAACTCATGGTAACCGGAGTTAACCGCAATAGAATAGCGGTTTTCCTTGTAGTGTTCCTTTTCGGCCTGACCTTCGGGGTTGAACTTCTGGATAAGCACACCCGTGCTGCGGATCACGGCGTAAAGGTCCTGCAAGCGCAGCGGCACCTTTTCGTCTTCGGGGAACATATTCTTCAGTTCCTCGAAATCCTTTTCGGCCTGCACCAGTTCCATTTCAAGACGGGCAAGGTCATGCTTCTTGGCATTGATCTTGTTCAGTTCCGCCTGAGCGGATTCCAGTTCTCTTTCAAGGGATTCCCTCTGGTAGACATACGGATCCCACATGTAGTTATACACTAGATGGGCCGCCACCATAATCAAGAGGCTGATCGCGATGGCGTATACGTTTCGTTTGTCTTTAAGATCTATCTTACCCATTATCACCCTCCCCAGCATTGAGGTCCTGACGCAGGACAATCTTGATGGTGAAGTTGTAGGCTTCGTCGCCATCGATCTTTGTCGTAGAAATGGTGACGAGAGAAACAGACTGGACACTCACCTGCTTTTCGAGCTTAACCATATATTCGGCAACCTCGGGGAAGTCCAGCGTGACGCCGCGCATTTCCATGTCGAATTCGCCCAGCTGGTTGATACTGGTAATCCACATGTTCGGCGGCAGCACCGAGGAAATGTTTTCGAACAAAATAACCCAGCGTTTCTTGCTCACCTGGATTGACTTGAGCGCGTTGATCTTGGTCGTCACGACGCCCTTCTTTTGTTCTAAATCACTGATCTTGGAAAGCAGCGGACGTTCGCGTTCCACTTCTTCCTGCACGCGACTCAATTCGTCGCTCAGACCACTGATGGTCTCGTTGATAAACGCCTGCAGCATCAGCACGGCAACGATAGCGACGATAGCCGCCACGGTCGGCCAAATGATACGACGGTCCGTAACCCAGGTAAAATCCTTCTGCTTCTTGCGGTACTCCGGCGGAAGCAGGTTGATGGATATCGCCAAGGTATTCTTAACAGGTTCTTTTTTATTAGACGCCATTAGAACTTCCTCATCGCGAGACCCAATGCAGGGGCATAGATATTAGACAGCGCAATAGAAATACCACCTTCACCGAACACCTTGGAATCACAGGGAACGAGCCTGAACGGGTTCACTGTATCGGTTTCGATTCCGGAGCGTTCCTCGATAAAGTCCTTCAGACCGGGAGCGGCGGCTCCACCACCACCCAACAGAATCTTGTTGAGCGGCTTAGAGTCTTCCGAAGACGAGAAGTAACGGATACCGATATCGATCTGGGCCATCAGGTCCTCGTAAGCCAGTCTAAGCGCGGCTTCCACTTCGGCTTCAGAAAAACCATCCACCACCGACAGATCGCCCTTACTCAAGATTTCATGGCACTTTTCGGAATCAATACCAAGGTTCATGCAGGTCTTGCTGACCACCATATCCAGCGAGCCACCGGCCATAGCACGCATCGAATGGAAGACGCCGTCCTGCACGAAGGCTACGCTCATCTTCTTTTCGCCCACGTTGAACAAGGCGACCGTCTGATCGCGGTCCTTGTCTTCCATGGTAGCCACATAGGCATTCAGCATTCCAAAAATATCGACATCCAGCGCCGCCAGTTTGACTCCGCGGCGGTTGAAGAACTGAGCCCAGGAATCGAGCAGGGCGCTCTTGGCGGCCACCACGTTCACCTTGAGATCGTCGTTCTCGCGGGATGCAATTTCATAGTCAATCACGTTGTCCTGGTCATCGAAGGGCGGACGGGACTGGGCGGTCTGAAGAATAATTGCCGCCTCATTACCATTCTTGGGGACCTTCACGGAGATCTTGTCGACCAGGACGCCACCGGCGCCGGCACCACAGTTCACGGAAGCCACCACATCGCAAGAGTCATCAATCGGATGGCGGAGCAACAATTTGTTCAAGGCGTCGCTCAAGAGTTCCGCGCCGTCTTTTTCGCGCTGACCGTTCTCGTTAGTAGGAGCGTCGCCCTCACGCACCTGGATTTCGCCATTGACGATAGAGCCATCAGGCACTCGTTCCAGGTCCGCATCGACCACAATCTTGTTTCCGCTGGCCCCGTGCAAGACCTTGACGTACTTGATGCTGTAATGACCAACATCAATGCCGACTGTCTCGCGCATGCCGCGGATTTTTGAAATCAATCCTAAAGCCAAAGTAAACTCCGATTGTAAAACAATTCCTTACTAATTCTACCTTTATAATAGACGAATGTCAAGCGGAAAATTCATCTAAGTCATTGAAAATGAACTAGTTAGCCCTCTTTTACCCACTTATTGGACTCTTTTTCGGCCTTATTGACCTCAAATAGATACTGAAGGACCCTTTCCTGGGTCCAGCCGAAGGCTCCACGGAACGACGCCGTATAGCAGTTGTAATGGGGATAATCCTTGTTTTTTCGCCCCAAATTGCGCAAAACCTCAATTTCGACGTCCTCATCGCCAAAACTCGGCAGCTCGAACTGGATGCGCAAATGCTGGCCGGGATAGCAATCCCTGGGGAGTCCGACCATGATACCGCCTGCGGAAAGGTCCAGGAGAGTCCCCCCGATATTGGATCCGTCATCAAAGACGGCCGTCACCGGGAAGGCTACCTGTCGACGAACCCAGCGACGCAACTGGCGCTTATCTAGGTTCGAAGAGTGCAAAAGCACCAGATGCCCCGCTTCCGCATAACGGACCGGCAACACAGTCGTATAAATGGCATCGTCAGGTCTTGTCCAGCGAACCTTGATTTCCTTGTTCACCAGGGAGAACGACGAGCCGTCGCTCGTATCGAAAGAAATCGTCCAATCCCTTTCGGTGCGGGCCATGATTTCGGAAAACTTGACGCGGAGCCCGTTTTCAAGAAGCAGGTCGATGCGGTCTCCCACATTGAACTGCCTTGTAGAAAAGACTTCCGCCAGCGGATTCGACGCCGTAAAATTCAGCTTGACACGGAGCCGTTCTACAGCAGCAAGCGTTTCACGAGTTTCTTCGCTGTCGTCAAATACATCGTGCTTGTCATAGTAGGCCATTACAGCCTGTTCAAATAGACCCGATGAATTCAAGATGGCATCCTTGTTTTCAAAGGATGACGCTCTTATTATTTTATCCAAAGTTTCCTTTTCACTGTCCGAAAAGCCGTTGGCAGCGGTCTGTTCGTCAAAGACCGCGGTGCCAAACATCACCTCGTTCTCGCGCCGGTAGTTGATGCGATGTATTTCAATCAGCACCAGCAGCGCGAGACACATGCAGGCGATAAAGGCAAACCAGACAAGTTGAAGAGGCTCAATCATGGGTCCGTAAGAAACTGGCTGTAGTTAGGACAAATTCGTCCAGACTCCGTTGATGTAGGTCGCAAGAATCGAAGACGGGAGTTCCTTGCCAAGGAGCGGAGAATTGCAGACGTGGCCCGCAAAGTCGCTTTCGACAACTACGTGCGGTTTATCAGCAGCAAGCACAACTACAGCGGCAGCATGATTTTCGCCACGGACTGCATTTGCCAAGCGAGCAGGAGCCGTCGAGAGAAGTTCGATGGCACGGGCATCACCCACGCGCTCGCTCAACTTCTTCCAGATGGCAGGCAGCGCAATTTCAAGAGAGAGAGCACCCGGTACGGAATCTTCGAAGTTTACCACCTTGTCCTGACGGAGCACCGGCGTATGGTTCATGCTGATGGCATTCACCGTACCGTCTTCAATTCCTTTCCACAGAGCCTCGCGGTCTCCCGCGGAGCGAATCGGCGGCAAGATGTGGTATGCAGAGTCGAGCGTTTCGAGGCAAGAATCATCGAGCAGCAAATGGTAAAGTCCGACATCGCAGGTCACATCCATTCCCTGCTTGCGGGCGTTACGAATCAAGTCCAGAGTCTCGCCGCAAGTCACCTGCTTGAAGTGGACAGGCACCTGCAGGAAACGAGCGGTTTCAAGCACCGTGTAGGCAGCAATCGTCTCGGCAATGCGAGGAATACCCTTCATGCCGAGCATATCGGAGTAGGCACCTTCGTGAACACATCCGCTGTGGCGAAGCGTCTTGTCCATCGGCTGGAAGAAGAAACGCTTGCCCGTCATCTTGCCGTATTCCATAGCAAGGCGGAGGAAACGGGAATGAGGAATGGCGGCATTACCATCACCGAACCCAACAACGCCCGGAGCAAGTTCCATCATCTCGGCAAGACTATCTGTACCAAAGCCCTTGCTGTAAGCGCCGAGGAAGCGGATATTATAGGCAGTTCCACCAGGACCTTCATTTAAATCGCAGGGTCTACGGTTTTCTGCAGCGGTCAACTTATCGACATCGTCAATCGGGTTGGCGGCGCTTTCATAAAGAGCTCCATAAAAGCCGCCCCTACGCAACGCATCGACACCATCAACATAGGTATAGACGTCATCGCGGAGCGGTTCCATAAAGTCAACACCAAGAGCAAAGAGCGCAGGCAATACAAGCGCGCCATTGCAGTCATATTCAAGAGAGTCGTTGTTGCTAGAGGAACCCGTCAGACGGACTTCATCACGCAGTTCAAAGGATTTGCCGTTCCAGAACTTCGCATTTTTCAAGACAACATTCGCATAATGTTCATAACTAGGCTTACGAGTTTTCATTGCGGCCTCCTGCCAAAAGGAAGAGAACGGCCATACGGACTGCAACGCCGTTGGTCACCTGATCAAGAATAACAGAGTGTTCGCCATCGGCGATGTCGGAATCGAGTTCCACGCCGCGGTTGATAGGACCCGGGTGCATGATGATGACCTTGTCCTTGGCGCATTCCAGGAGATCTTCCGTAATGCCGAACGTATTGCGGTATTCGCGCATGCTCGGGAGGAGGGCATCATCCATGCGTTCCTTTTGCAAGCGGAGTGCGATGATGGCGTCGGCATTGGCGACAGCCTTCTTCACGTCCGGTTCCCATGTCACATGGCTCATGAGGTCCGTGTTGCGCGGGACAAGCGTCGAGGGTCCGCAGAGCGTCACATGAGCACCCATCGTGGACATGCCCCAGAGGTTACTGCGGGCCACGCGGCTATGACGGATATCGCCAATAATCGTGACATTCTTACCTTCGAGCGTTCCGAGCTTTTCTTCGATTGTCAGCATGTCGAGGAGAGCCTGCGTCGGATGTTCATGGGCACCGTCGCCAGCATTCACGATGATTGCGTTGCTATGTTCGGCAAGGAACTTGGGAACTCCTGTCCCCTTATGGCGGACGACCACGATATCAATCTTCATGGACTCGATGTTGCGGAGCGTATCGACGAGCGTTTCGCCCTTCTTGACGCTGGAGTTGGAACTCGTGAAGTTCACCGTGTCGGCAGAGAGTCGCTTTTCGGCGAGTTCGAAGCTCGTACGCGTACGGGTGCTGTTCTCGAAGAAAAGGTTCACCACCGTAAGGCCGCGAAGCGACGGAACCTTCTTGATGGGACGTTCCAAAATTTCACGGAACTGCTTGGCGTTATCAAGGATAGTACGGATATCCTGCTTGGACACGCCCTGGAGTCCAAACAAGTGTTTAATCTGAAGCGCGCTCAACTTAAGCCTCCACTTCTACAAGGTAAACGGAATTTTCTTTGTCGATCGGTTCGATCTGCACTCGGACTTCCTGATCCTGTGCGGTTTCAACCGTAAGTCCCACGCAATCGGGGGCAATCGGGAGTTCGCGATGTCCACGGTCCACCAGTACGCAAAGGCGGATGGCAGAGGGACGGCCGAGGTCGAGGATTGCCTGCATAGCAGCACGCACCGAGCGGCCCGTATAAAGCACGTCGTCCACGAGAATCACCGTCTTGCCTTCTACAGAGGCCGGCATTTCGGTAATACGCATTTCACTGGAACCCATATGGGTGCGATAGTGGAAATCGTCGCGGTAGAAGGTCGCATCGAGGCTCCCCATCGGGACAGTCTTGTTAAACTTTTGGCTCAAGCGCTCGCAAAGCTTTTTCGCGAGAGGGATTCCGCGGCTTGCCATGCCGAGCACCACCATGTCGTCGGCAGTCGGATGCATCTTGGCAAGCTTTGCCGCCATTTCGTCGAGGGCGAATTCCATCGCCTGCGCAGACAGCAATTCTCTGATCTTTTTACAATTGTCTTTCATAAGCAGTAGACAGTAGGAAGTAGACAGTGGTCAGGAGAGTCATCCTGGAGTGCAGCGACGGGATCCATGGTCAAAGCTGGATTCCCTCCCTTCGGTCGAGAATGACTTCCGATATACTTTTATTGTTAATCTAGCATTTTTTATGGTTTTTCGCCTTTCCATACGGAAATTGACCCCATTTTTTTGTATATATAAGAAAAGAAACATTAAACCCCGACGGAGTTCTGTCGGGACATTGATAGGAGATTCTATGTTCAATCAGTTGGGTAAACCGGAAGCAGGCGAAACCATCGCCATCATGAAGACCAACCACGGCACCATGAAGTTGCGCCTTTTTGAAGAACTCGTCGGCGAATGTGCCACGAACTTTATTGAACTCGCCAAGCAGGGCAAGTATGACGGTGCCCCGTTCCACCGCATTATCAAGGACTTTATGATCCAGGGCGGCGACTTCACGAACCGTAACGGTACCGGCGGACACTCTGCCAAGGGTCCGGGCACCACGATCGGCGACAAGTACGATTCCCGCCTCACCCACATGCGCGGCGCTCTTAGCTGGGCAAAGACCGCCATGCCGCACAGCATTGGCAGCCAGTTCTTCATTGTCCACGGCGACAATGTGCATTTCTTGGACCACGACCAGGTGGGCCCCGGCCCCGCTGACGGTTACTCCGTATTCGGCCAGCTCTACGAGGGCTTCGAAGTCCTCGATGAAATCGCAGGAGTCAAGACCGACCGCCGCGACGCACCGTTCGAAGACGTGATCATCGAATCCGTGACCATCGAAAAAGCATAACCGCACAAGACAATTGTCTCTTGAAATTTGCCCGCCCCAAGCGGGCTTTTTTCGTTTTTTTCAGGCTTTTTTAATGGAATCGTAGAACCAGAAAAAAATTTTCATTTTTTTCTTCCTTCCCCCTTGACAAGCAAAAATATTTCTTCTATATTTGGCGTGTCCTTTCGGGGTTATAGCTCAGTTGGTAGAGCGCCTGCATGGCATGCAGGAGGTCAGGAGTTCGACTCTCCTTAGCTCCACTGAAAAACCGCTTGAATATCAAGCGGTTTTTTTTTCATTTACAACTGCATTCAAAATTCCGAATGCAACACATTCTCAAAATTTATTCTTTTTCCGGAAATTTTATTCCAACATCGAAGCGACCGTCAAAATGACGAGCCCGATAAGCACCGCATTCAAGAAGAAAAAGGAGCGGCGCACAATCTTGTAGAAAAGAGACAGCCAGTGAAACTCGTGGTCGGACGGCTGCAACAGTTCCTTGAACCCAAGAAAAATGCTTATCGCCCCCGTCACTATCATCATCATTGCACCAACAAAATAGCCTTCGTTCCAAACAGCCACTGTAAGGATGGTTCCCATCAGCATCGCAATGACTCCGACAACGACTCCTATGCGTAAAATCAGCTTTTTCAATTTTTCCAGTTTCAAGGCAATTTCCTCTAGGTTTGGGTTCTTAAATATAAAAAATAAGTTCCGATTCTAATTACAAATCTGTAGCAGTTCCGCTACGGTAACAATAACAGCGCAAAAATGTAACTATGATTTTTCAAAAGACGTTTCTAATTTTGCTCCATCCAAAATTAGGATTCTCCATGAAAGCCCAAATCATCGCAGTTATTACGGGAGCAGTCGCGGCATCTGTTTTTGCTGGCGGCCTGAACACTAACACCAACCAGTCCATCGCCTACCAGCGACATGTGATGCGGTACGCCACCACCGACAACGATGCGCCCATTTTCAACCCCGCGGGAACCGCGTTCATGGAAGACGGATGGCATGTATCCCTGAACTCCCAGGCATTCTGGCAGACACGCACCATCTATACCGAATCCCCGCTTTTTGACGAAGAAAAGAAATTCGAAGGCAAGGCGCAAATTCCTGCAATGCCGAGCCTGCTTGCCACCTGGCATCGCGGCGATCTCGCCATTTCGGGCTACTTTGGAATCGTGGGCGGAGGTGGAAAGCTCGACTACAAGAAGGGCATTCCCTCTTTCGAAGCTGCCGTGGCACAAATCCCGGGGCTTTTGACCAAGAACGGGCTTACGACCACCGACTACAGCGCCGACCTTTCGCTCAAGGGAACCTCGTACATTTTCGGTTTCGGACTCGGCGCCGCATACCGCATCAACGAAATGTTTTCCGCGTATCTGGGAGCCAAGTTCAGCTATGCCATCAACCACTACGAAGGCAAGCTCCAGAACGTACAGGTGAACCCCAAAAACGCCCAGCTCGGTCTTGACGGAGAAATGGTCAAGGCGGCGGTCACCTTCAACCAGCTCTCCGAAACCTTGGCAAGCTATGCCGAACAGGCCGCCGAAGGCGCCCAGAAAGCTGCAGCCGCAGCCAAGCAGTATGAAGCCGCAGGCGACAAGGCAACGGCAGCCCAATATGCAGCTCAAGCGAACGAACTGAAAGAAGCCGCCAAGGAATACACCATCAAGTCCAAGACTTTTGAAGCCGTCGCAGAACAGGTTTCCGACAAGGAACTCGACGTGGAACAGACCGGATGGGGCATCACCCCGCTCGCCAGCATCTCCTTTAAATACAAGGACCTGACTGCCGGAATCAAGTTAGAGTACAACACCTCGATCGAAATGAAAAACGACACCAAGGTAAACGAAGTCGGCCTCGCTGCTTACGACGATGGAGTCAAGTCACACAGCGACATTCCCGCCTCGATTTACATGGGCCTGACCTACGCCCTCTTCGACAACTTCCGCGTCAGCGCCGGTTACGGCCACTGGTTCGACTGGTACGCCGACTTGCCGGGCGACCAGAAAAAGCACGCCGAAGGCACCGACGAATTCTTGGGCGGTGTCGAAGCGGATATTTTGACGCGCTTGACAGTCAGCGGAGGCTTCCAGATTTCCCAATACCACCTGGATGACGAGTACATGAGCGACATGAGCTTTATCATGGACAACGTGACTCTCGGCTGCGGCCTCGCCTTCCGAGCCACCGACTGGATCAAGATTAACGTAGCTTACTTCCATTCGATTTACGACGATTGGAAAGAGAAGGAAGCCTACGGCAGCAACACCTACAAGCGCACCAGCCGCGGCGTCGGCATCGGTGCTGACCTAGACTTCTAACCCACACCCCTTAAAAAATTTGGTGAGCCATAAGCGGCTCTGCGCAAGCGAGCCGTGATGGCGACCTTTGGCCACTTAGCACTTTAGTGCTTATGTGGACATGGCCCCCCTTGCGGGGGGAGCGAGCGCTTCGGGGACGAACTTAGTTATTTGGGCGCGAGCGGTCTTATAAGGAGAAGGCTTCCTCTAATAGAGGAGGCTTGTTACATTTGGGAAAGGAGGGTGTTAGGGAGGGCGAAGCCTTCCCTAGTCGGAGAATGCCTCCGCTGTTAGCGGAGGCATTCAGATAAGGGGCAGTTGTAAGCCGGGTTTTGTTCCTTCTTGCGAAGGCGATGACCATCTCTCTGGACGAATCGTTACCGACCGCCTCAAGCAACCTACCCGAATTCCAGCTGGTGCGGGCCGCCCCAGGTTCACTTGCGTGAACGGAATTCTGCTTGGTCTTGCACCGGATGAGGTTTACCGTGCCACCCCTGTCACCAGGTGTGCGGTGAGCTCTTACCTCGCCATTTCACCCTTACCGCGCAGAGCCGAAACCCTACGAGGCGGTTTACTTTCTGTTGCACTTTCTGTCGTGTTTCCACGCCTGGACGTTATCCAGCATCCTGCCCTGTGGTGCCCGGACTTTCCTCCAGCATTGCTGCCGGCGGCCATCCGCCACCCCAAAGTCAAATATAGGAAATTACCCCTAAAAATAAAAGGGAGAACTATTCCTTGATATGCCCACACTTGTCGCAAGTGAGCTTGTAGCTGTTGTCAGGGTCAACGACCATCACGCCGTCGCATTCAGGAACTTCGCACGGGAGCTCCCCCGGCATCACTTCGCGGTAAGTCTGCTTTTCAGCCATACTATTCTCCGATTTCCTTGAGGTAGCGAGTGAGAGCATCCTGCCAAGTCGGGAGCGGCTTGAAACCGTTTTCCACGAGCTTGCTCTTGTCAAGTCTGCTGTTGAACGGGCGCGCAGCCTTGGAGAGGCCATATTCCGCCGTTGTCACCGGAAGCACCTTGGTCGCAAGCCCCGCCTGCTTGTAGATTTCGCAGGTAAAGTCGAACCAGCTGATGTATCCGCCTTCGTTGGTAGCATGGTAGTAGCCGTACTTTTCCGTTTCGTTCATATCGATGAGCAAGCGAGAAAGGTCCAGCGTATACGTGGGCGTACCGATCTGGTCATTCACCACGCGCACGGTATCGTGGGTCTTGCCCACATTCAGCATCGTCTTGATGAAATTCTTGCCGTTCAGGCCGAACACCCAGGCGATGCGCACGATAAAGTACTTCTCAAGCGTATTCGAAACCGCGAGTTCACCTTCGAGCTTGGTCTGACCATAAACATTCAGAGGCTTGTAATCCTTGCAATCAGGTTTCCACGGTTCGGTACCCTGGCCATCGAACACGTAATCCGTGCTGATGTAGGTCATCTTGCAACCGAGCTTCTTGCAGGTATTCGCGATGTTCTGTGTGCCGCCTGCGTTTACCGCACGGACCTTCGCCACATTCGCGTCGTCTTCGGCCATATCCACCGCCGTCCATGCAGCACAGTGAATCACCGCATCGGGCTTCACTTCGGAAAGGACCTTGTCGACTGCAGCTGAATCCGTAATGTCAAGTTGCACATAAGGCATCGTTGTCACGGCAGAACCGTCGGCAACACCACTATAGGCAGGCGCCATATCGGACCCAACGCCCGTATGTCCGCGCTTTGCAAGTTCATTCATCACATCGTGACCAAGCTGGCCACCTATACCTGTCACAAAGAATTTCATCGTTTGTACCTCGGACCTAAATATAGTTAATAGTTGACAGGATCTACAACCAAAAAACGCTCCGCCAAGCGGAGCGTCTTTTGTTTTCCTTAATATAGGAGTGCTTAGGAAACAAACCTTAGCGGGTCACGCGCACCGTCTGGAACTTGCTTCCCTGCTTCACCATGTAGACTCCTGCCTTCTGGAACTTGGCGAGGAGAGCGGCGGCAACGGAGGCGCCATTGGCAACATCAACCTTGCCGAGGTTACGGCCCTGCATGTCGAACACCTGATAGGTCTTGCCAGCAGCATTCAGACGGAGGTCGGCTACGATAGCCTGCGGATCACCACCTTCGCTACCAGTGGTGAAGACCAGCTTGACGTCACTAATCTTGACTGCACCTGTAGCTTGTCCCAAGTTGAAGGCAAACTGAGCGGCATCATCAGAATCTTCTTCCATATCAAAGATAAATGTGTATTCCTGTTCCGTAGTGGTGATGTCAAATTCCTTAGTGGCATATGCACCCCAGGGGTCTACGGATTGTTGGAAATTAACTTCAATCTTGCGATCTACATCAGCGCTAGCCTTAAAGGACAACTTGTACTTCATGCCCTTATCAAGAGCCAAATTGTACTGAACAAGCTGCGGCTGGTAAGTTTCTGCACCAATAGTGGTAACGTCAACCGTAGCCGTGCCACCAGAAACAGATGTCTTTGCAGCAGAGTTACCCCAGTTTGTACCCTGACCCAGGAACCAAGATGCATCTTGGCTTGTAGAAATCACGCTGCTGCTCGGGAAATTACCATCCTTAAGAAGGTTCACTGTAGTTTCGCCAACCAATTCAAACTTGGCGACAACAGACTTCTCCTTGTCCATGGTTACAGAAATGGTTTCGGTAGAGCCGGTAACATCACCTTCCCAACCCACAAACTTCCAGCCTTCGTTGGCTTTGGCGGTGAGCTGTACAGCTGTTTTTGGAGCATAATAGTTAGCTTCGGGGCTCTTTGTCACAGTACCTGCAGCAGCCGGAGATGCAGTTACATTGAGGCCAAGTTCATCGGCACTGCCACCGATTTTCAGCAGGTTCTTCTTAACGGTAGCATGACCTTTTGCAGAGCCCGTATTTCCGGTGTAGGATTCAATTTTCATGGAAGCAACTTCATACAGTCTACCCATCTTCATACCCACTTTAGCCCATTCGCTGAAGTGCTTGGAAATAGAAATGGTACCCTTGGTGCGATGCTGGCTCGTATTCGACGGGATGGACCAATACTGCTTAAAGGTGCTGGTACCCGAAAGAGAAGGTTGCTGAATACGGTCGGTAGTATAGAAATCGTAGCTAATACCATCGATAACTGCAGAACCGAACTTTTTACCGCCCTGGGTAGGATTGTAGCTTCCGCGATCCTGGACAATGTAGTATTCAATTTCATCGCTGAAACCACTGGGAATGTCCCCCTTGTCGTAATAGCCCCAGCCATAGACACTGACATACTTCACGTTGTCGTTGGAACTCCATTCCACTTCAAATTCGGCGGTAATATTACCCACATTCTGTACGGTAACAGTGGAGTTAGCCCCCCAACGCTTTCCGGAACGGGCCAACATATTGATAGTGCCACTCCATTCAACGGAAAAAGCACCACCATTTTCGGTGCTTGGGTTAAGCGTCATAGTTGCGTTACCGGCACCATTCTGGCTCCAGAGTTCGTAATCATAGCCTGCGCCGCTACCAAACTTCTGGGACGTGCCATTAGAGCAGTTTAGAGTGGTCTGCCCCCAGGAAATGGATGACGAAATTGCGGCCATGGCAAAGGCTGTTGTTAAAACTTTTTTGATACTCATACTTTTCCTCTCGGGGGTTATTTGTACTCTCTTATAATTTATACTATTCTACATAGGCAATCAAGTTCTACTTGATAAATTCCGTTGTAACCTTTTACAACAGTAAAAAAAAGGAAAAACGGCGATTTTTGAGTAAAAAAGCCTGTTTTTGATACAGAAAAGCCCCTCTCAAACATGAGAGGAGCGTTATTTATATAACGGATTGCATAGGCCCCATTCGAGGCCCCCGCACAGTGTTATTCTTCGTCGTTTGCCGGAACACCGATCTGCTGTTCCGGCTTGTCTTCGACCTTTTCGACAGAATCGTCATCGACTTCGACGCCTTCCACCTTGTCGAAGGTTTCCTTCGCCTCGGCGCTATCCTGTTCGATATCTTCGACGCTCGGGAGTGCGGTCGCATCCTGTACCACATCGCCTTCGCGCAGGCTGATAGCCTTGACGCCCTGCGCATTACGGCCCGTAAGGCGGATATCGGCAGCCTTGATACGAATCACCTGGCCTTCGCGGCTGGTAATGATCAAGTCGTAGTCGTCAGCGACGCTTTCCACGAACACGGCGGGGCCGACCTTGTCGGTCACGTTCAGGTTGCGCACGCCCTTGCTACCGCGGCGAGTAATGCGGTAGGTAGAAGGATCACTACGCTTGCCGTAACCGTTTTCGGTGATGGTCACGATCTTGTTGCCGGCCTTGAGCCACAACAGAGAAATCACTTCGTCGCCTTCGGCGAGGGTAATGCCCTTCACGCCGTGCGTGCCGCGGCCCATGGCGCGGAAGCAGCTGATCGGGAAGGTCACGGCCTGACCGTTCTTGGTCGCAAGCATCAGCAAGTCCTTCGGAATCGGGCGGCCTTCGATATCTTCGGCGTCTTCGGATTCCTCGGCGATGGCGGCCTCGGCAGCCTGTGTTTCGGCTTCGGCATCAGCCTCTTCGCCTTCGGCGGCCTGGCTTGCCTTGAAGTCTTCGGCAGACATACCCACGAGCTGAACCTTCACCAATTCATCATCTTCGTCGAGGCTGATGGCGTTCACGCCTGCCTTGCGCGGACGGCTGAACAGCGTGAGGTCCATCTTGTTGATGACCCCCTTCTTGGTCGCAAACACGAGGCAGAAGTAGCCACCGAACTTGCGCACCGGCACAATCGCCTGCACCTTTTCGCCTTCGGTAAGACCGATGAAGTTGATAATCGGGCGGCCCTTGCCGTTGCGGGTTCCTTCGGGGAGTCGATAAACCTTGGTCCAGTAAGCGCGACCCTTGTTCGTGAATACGAGCAAGTAGCTGTGGGTGCTTGCGGTAAAGATCTGTTCGACGTTGTCTTCTTCCTTGAGCGTTGCGCCGATAATGCCCTTGCCGCCGCGGTTCTGAGCCTTGAAGGTATCGATCGGCAAACGCTTGATATAGCCTTCACGGCTGAGCGTAATCACCTGTTCTTCTTCGGCAATCAGGTCTTCGTAATCGTAGTCATCGACCGCGTCTTCGATAGAGGTACGGCGTTCATCGCCACACTTGTCCACGATGGCATCGAGACGGTCGAGCATAATCTTCACGCGGCGTTCGCGCTTTTCCAGAATATCCTTCAAGTCGGCAACGGTTGCAACGAGTTCGTTGTATTCAGCTTCCAACTTTTCAATGTTCAGGCCAGTAAGCTGGGCAAGACGCATATCCACGATAGCCTGCGACTGGATTTCGTCGAGGTTAAAGCGGTTCTGCAAAGAGGTCTTCGCGGCTTCGGTCGTCGGACTCGACTTGATAATCTGCACCACTTCGTCGATGTTCTGCGTTGCAATGCGCAGGCCTTCGATAATGTGCAAGCGGGCTTCGGCCTTGTTCAAGTCAAACTGCGTGGAACGCGTAATCACTTCCAAACGGTGATCCACGTAGACCTGGATAAGTTCCTTGAGAGTCAGGAGCTTCGGCAGGTTGTTCACGAGAGCGAGGTTATAGATGCTGAAGGTCGTCTGCAGCTGCGTATTCTTGAACAAATTATTCAGCACGACTTCGGCGACCACATCCTTGCGCATTTCAATCACGATGCGCATACCTTCGCGGCTAGATTCATCGCGAATGTCGGTAATGCCGTCGACGCGCTTGTCCTTCACGAGTTCTGCAATCTTCTTACAGAGCTCGGCCTTGTTGACCATGTAAGGAATTTCGCTCACGACAATGCGCGGCTTACCGCGGCTATCGACATCGATTTCGGTACGGGCACGCACACGCACGCGGCCATGGCCAGTCAAATAAGCATCACGGATGCCTGCGCGGCCACAAATCACGCCACCGGTCGGGAAGTCCGGACCAGACACGTACTGCAAGAGGTCTTCGCCAGAGATATCCGGATTTTCAGCCACCGCATGAATTGCATTTGCAATTTCGCGCAAGTTATGCGGAGCCATGGAAGTCGCCATACCCACGGCAATACCCGTGGTACCATTCACCAACATGTTCGGGAGAGCGGAAGGCAGCACCTTCGGTTCTTCCAAGGATTCGTCGAAGTTCGGACCCATGTCGACGGTATCTTTTTCAAGATCTTCGAGCATGAGGGCACCCATGTTGTTCATCTTGGCTTCGGTGTAACGCATTGCAGCAGCGCCGTCACCGTCGATAGAACCGAAGTTACCCTGCCCGAACACCAGCGGGTAGCGCAGCGAGAAGTCCTGCGCCATACGCACCAAGGTTTCGTACACGGCAGAGTCGCCATGCGGGTGGTACTTACCGATCACGTCACCCACGATACGGGCAGACTTCACCGTCGGCTTGTTCGGCACCACGCCGAGCTTATGCATACTGTACATCACACGGCGGTGCACCGGCTTAAAACCGTCACGCGCATCAGGCAAGGCACGTGCAACAATCACGCTCATGGAATAGCGCAAGTAGCAATCCTGCATGTCCTTTTCAATCAAGGACCTGATTTGCGAACCTGGTACCAATTCTTCTGACATTAGATTTCCTCTATCATTTCACTTATTACTTCTAAACTTTCTTCGTCGGTCTGGTCGATGCGGTGGGGAGTAATCGTCGCATAGCCCTGATTCAGCAGATAGTCGTCGCTATCCTTGGGCTGTTCATCCCACAGTTTATCGCCATCCAGTTGCCACAGTCCATTTTCGTGGGAGTAGTGGTCCGTAAACATTCCAAGAGCCATCTTGGTCGCCTTGTACCCCTTGAAGGTCTCGGCGGTAGCCTTTGGAAAATTCACGTTCCAGAAAACACCAACGGGAATCCGTTCAAACAGGCGGTCCTTGACCACCTTCACGGCGAATTCCTTTGCGGTTTCGAGCATGTTTGCGGTAGTGCCTCGGAGTGAAAGCGCAATGCCCGGCACGCCCCAGAGGGCTGCTTCGCGGGCGCCAGCGACCGTCCCCGAATAGAGTGACGACACGCCGGAATTTTCACCGAGATTGACTCCCGAAAAACACACGTCAAACGGCCTTTGGTCTAGCCCCGAACCGGCCCCCTCGGTGGAAAGCCCATGGGTAGCAAAATGACCCAAAGCAAACTTGACACAATCGGCAGGTGTTCCAGACATCGAATACGCCTCGATTGACGCACTCTCTGCAATTTTCACCTTTTTGACCGAAAGCCCACGCCGAACTGTAAAGGCGTGCCCTACCCCGCTCTGCTCCACTTCGGGCGCAAAAACGCACACGTCCGCATAAGGGACGAGCGCACACGCCAAAGCAAGCATATAGCCACTCTGGATTCCGTCATCGTTTGCGATGAGGACACGTGTCTTCGGGTAGTCTTGCATGTAAGAAAAAAGATAGAAAATTCGGGTAAAAAAGTCATTGATTTTCAAGTGTTTTTAGCAACGAATCAAGGCGCAAAGTCAGCTTTTTTGCCCCTACATCACACAGGTGGTCATAATCGTTAGCAACATCACCCAAATAATCGTGATTTCCCATTTTATTCTCATCCATCAGCACAAAATTTTCTGATTCCGCCGCCACCTTTTTCAGTCTCTCAATCAGTTGTTCCGCAACGGAGCGACGCATACCATGGCGGCCATAACTTCCCGTATTCCTGTAATAAGGACTCAATGGTAAAATCAACCCAACAACTTTCACTCCGTGCAGTTCTGCAATCTTTAAAATATTATCCAATTGCGCATAGTTCTGTTCATACCGGTGACTATCATCTTTCCAAGTACTGTCCACAAGCACCTCTGCAAAGCCTCTACCTTCGGAACCCCAATCCTCAATACATGTTTGCATCATCCAACCTCTTTCATCGCGAATCGAGGCATATACTTCATAGGCCGAAGCTATTTCAATAGTACGTTCCACAAAAGCATTGTCTACGCCATCTCGCCAGTAGTCATGATGGATATCGTACTGAAATCCAGGGGCATCGCCCATATTGAGCTGAATACTTTCGCCAGGCTCAAATTCGTTCCACAAGTCAAAATCTATTCCGATAATCAAATATTTAAGGTGCGATACTTGTGTCGAAATGTAGGTTTCATAAAGATATTCAATGCAGTGCATATCACAGGGAACGGTCGCAATATTGATTGCAAAAAAACTCAAATGAGCCGGAGCAACTCCCGCCTGTATGTGAGAGTTACCCAAGCACACCACTTCGGCTGAATCACGGTACTTCCATAGAACAGGCATCTTCTGCGACAGATAATGCGTTGCTTGACCATTTTCAGTGTAATAAAGCCCTAGGCTATCGTTATCCCATTGAGTGTCAACTTTTCGATCATGAGTCCACAAGCTCGGATGCCACAATTCCTCGCCTTCGACCAAGGGCAACATTTCTCCCGTATAAGCATTCGTCAAAACAATTTTTTGATGGCTCCCCTTGGCATTAGTCAAAGTCGCCACAAAAAACGAATCCGAAAACGAGACCCATTCCGTATGGTCAAATGTGTAGCCTTCAGGTGCTGCCACCGAAGCAATCAGTTTTCCAGTACTGTCTGCGACCAAGGCTCGTTCATGAGTGACATACGAGGCACCCACAAATTCATGACCAGTCTTGCCTCCAAAATCAAGGAACAACGTAAGGTTCGCATCCCCACGACTTAATGATACATTACAGGCCTGTTCGCCGTTGTACCAAATTTCATTTTTTCCATGAACTCTCGCACGCAGAAGTCTAGCACCTGTCACAGCCAAATTGTTGTCATCGGCAACACCCCCATGGTACGCGCCCTCAAAAAGCTTTTCAGGTTCACCAAATTTGCCGTTCGAAAAGCGAACCTGCCATGTTTCTTGCGACAAGAAATTTGCATCATCCTTATTGTTTCCAGCATCAGTCACATACACAATGGCAGTATCACCATTTTCAAGAATCCGCCAGCGCGGAATCGCCGCCGACTTCGCCGACAATTTCACAAACACATCCGCATTTTCATCTAGGCCTTTCACATAGACATCCGATTCTCCAGGCACGCCCTCAAGACCGGTACAAAACGCAATGTATTTCCCGTTAGGCGAGATTTCCGGATGATATGCCGAAACACCCAAATCCAACTCCTGCATACTCGGTTTAGCGGCACGAAAATCAACATAGACCAGGTTTCCGTTAAAGTCGTCCCTAAATACAAGCTTTGTCAAAGGTTTACCCACAAAAGTTCGCAATTCATTCTCGATTGTCAACAGCGTGTTTCCTCCTTCAACACTTCGGCCATTTGCATCCAGATAAATCGGAGCCGGAATCGCGCCGAATGCTAAACGGAACCCCACATAAGGAGCCTTTGTCGAGGATGTCACCATATAGACATCTCCGCGACTATGCAGATGGATTAACGCGGGATCGTTACGATAGCTACCACCCTTCAAAACGCGTTCCTCCATTCCGGCACTATTTTTACCACCCATAAAGTCATTTACCGGCGAATTGACAAACGGGACCAGAAAATCCCCCACCCACTCCATCGCATTGCCTGCCAAATCACAAATTCCGTTCGTGTCTATTTTCGCCGTACAGACAGAATGCAGGTTGTATTCGGAGTTTACATTATTCCATGACTGTTCCGGAGCCCAATCTAATGATGCTGCATAAGCCCATTCGGCCTCGGTCGGCAAACGATAAGCGTTCTTTTTCGGATTGAAGTTAAACCGTTCCAAGCCAATGCAAGAACCCGTTGCATCAAAAATTGCCTTCGTATAGGAATAGGCTGTATCAAAGCCTTCGGCGAGGCTTCGTTTGTTTGCAAATAGCACCGCATCAAAGAACGTCACATTGGTTGCAGGCAAATCTGCCGCATCACAAACAAGATTCATTTCTTCGCAAGAAACTTCGTGTATTCCAATAAGAAAATCATAATCAAAAGAAACCTTCATCGCAGGGCGTTCATTAACCGGTGCCGATTCGTCGTCGGTTCCTAAAGTCACCGACTGGCCTTTAGAACGAATCAAGACCATATCTTTTAACGAGAGTGTATCCAAATACTCTACAGGGGGACGGGTATCGTGAACCGATTCCGAATTCGAACAAGCGCACAAGACAAACTCCACAAGAAGAAGCGCAATATAATAAGTCTTTTTCATAAACGCAAATATACTTTTTTCTACATTTTTTTCATGTTTTCCGAAAAGAAATTCCTCGCCACCAAAGAGACATCCAAGGCCAAGCGCATGGCCGAACTTTTGCGCGTCATCATTTTGCAGCTGGGCGACGACGTGCCCCGCGCAAAACGCGAATTCGAGACTTACGCCGAATGGATGAAACTTCCCGAAAACGAACGCCTGACGGGCAAGAATCAGGCCCAGATGATCGACCTGTACAAGACTTTCCGCACCAGAGCCGGGCTCGGGTTTGAACGAGACGTGTACCTGGAGCAAGAGCCGGGCGACAGAGAAGTCGCTAACGAAGCTCCGCTCCCGTTCGCCGTACTCGTGCATAACTTACGCAGCGCCTTTAACGTAGGCTCCATCATTCGCAGCACGGACTGCTTCGGGCTCGAAGGAGTCCACCTGAGTGGCTACAGCTGCGGCCCCGACCATGTGACGGTCAAGAGCGCTGCCCGAGGATGCCAGGAATGGATTCCAATCAAGCGCTGGGAATCGCCATTCGATTGTGTCAAGTGGCATAAGGAAAACGGCTACGAAATTATCGCACTTGAAACTGGCGAAGACATCCCTAGCATCAACGAAGTCAAGTGGCCCGAAAAAGGCTTGATCATTCTCGGAAACGAGGAACTCGGAATCGCTCCAGAGCTGATGGCCGAAGCAACGATGAAGGTGACCATCCCGATGGCAGGTCGCAAGGCAAGCATGAATGTCGCCGGAGCGTATGCCATCATGTGCTTTAAGATTCGTTCAGATGTCGGAAACAGAAAGTAGGAAATCTTACCTTCCTACTTCCTACTGTCTACTTCCTAACTGTTTACTGCCTACTACTTCGCCAGCGACTTCACTGCTTCGGTCAGGCGATCAATCGCCTGGATGAGTTCATCCATCTTGGCTTCGCTGACGCCACCCTGCACGACAGCAGCGGCATTGGCGGCCGTAGCAGCAACCTGCGCAGCTGCGGGAGCTTCCTTCACCGGAACCTTGCCAAGCCAAATGTCCGGCCAGCGGTCGTTACCCGTGTGATACGTGATACGCGTTGCAGATTCAACAGGTTCGCCAATTTTCCAAATGTACAGTTCGTAGTCGAACAAGTCGTGGTCATGCCCCTTGTCGGTTGCACCCCACACAAGCCACTTGCCGTCGGGAGAAAGGCGAGGGAAATATTCGTGACTGCGACGACCAGGCAGATCCATCAGCTTCACGTTCTTCGGAATGCCAAAGAAGCCCACCTTTTCAATCTGCTTGCCATCCTTGGCACTGAACCAGAGGATTTCACTCGGAGCAGCCGTGCCGCCGTTACCCGTCGGATTCACGCGGTAAAGCTTGCTGCCGTCAAAGTTCCAGTCAATCTGGCAACCGTCGCCAGACTTGGTCCATACGTTCTTCGACAAATCCCAGACGCCCGTTTCGCGCATGGAACCGCGGAGCGTAATTGCCAGATGCTTTCCGTCGGGGCTCATGTTCGGTTCCTGCAGAATCACACCGGACTTGTTGAAAGCCTTTTCGCCATCAAGCACCAAGGTTTCCGCCTTACTTGCGAGATCCATAGTGAACACCTTGCCGGCGCGGCTAAACACAATCGACTTGCCGTCGGGTCTCCAAGTGCCCCATGTGGCGTTGTCCACCACCTTGCGAGCATTTTCACCAGAAATGTCGACCATCCACAAGTCCCACTTTTCAGGATAGTTGGCATCATTTTCGGGAACCCAGCCACCCTTGCTGCGGTTAAAGAGCACCGTCGATCCATCGGGAGAAATGCGCGGGAACCAGTCCACGTTGTCGCCACTCGTAAGAGCATGCGGATTCGAACCGTCTGCATTCATCATCCAGATATCGTGATGACTGTTGGCGCGGCTCGTGGCCCAGACAATGGCACCTTCAAGCTTACCCTTGAGAGCATCGAGCGCCTTCTGTTCCTCGGCAGTCGGGTCAACGGCGGCACCCGTCGGAGCCCCCTGCTGGGCAAAAGTAGCCGAGAAAGCCAACAAAGCGGGAATCGCAAACTTCATCACGTTCATATAAACCTCAAAAAAGGGTTCGTTCCTAGGAGAACGGACCATACTATACTGCGTAATCTAGTAAAATGCCTCTAAAAAACGGCACCCAAAGCCCCAAAAACATGACAGAACGCACACTTTACACATCCGTAAACAAAAAAAAAGCACATTTTTTTCCTATTTACCGAATGAAAATTTATTTTCAACGTAAAAAGGGATGCCTATCATGAAAAAAACACCTAAAATTGCATTTCTGTCGTCTTTGGCCCTGTGTACCTCGCTTGCTGTAGCCCAAGACATCACCCCCACCCGCGTGGGTCCTGTCAGCCAGTACGGTCAGCTGATAACCGGCAAGAACTCGCAAGGCAAAGGCCGCATCTACGGCAGCTGCGAAGGCGTCAAGGACGGTGCGGAAGTCCAAGTGCGCGGCATGAGCCTTTACTGGAGCCTGTTGCCCAAGGCAACTGAATTTTGGACCGAAGAAGGTGTCAGCACCATGGTGCGCGACATGAACATCCAGATTGTGCGAGCAGCCATGGCAACTGGCAGCGATGACTGGTGGGGCTGCAAGGATGGTTCAGAAAGTTGCGGCGATGACAAGTCCGCCCATATTACCGGTTACGCATCGGATGCGGAATTCCAAACGAACCTCATGAACACGGTCGTACAGGCCGCTATCGAAAACGACATTTACGTCATTATTGACTGGCATTCTCACCAGGCACACACCGAAGTTGACAACGCCACCAAGTTCTTTACCGAAATGGCCCAAAAATGGGGTAAGTACGACAACGTCATCTTTGAACTTTATAACGAGCCCATATCTACATCTTGGAGCGAGATCAAGACTTATGCCGAAAAAATCGTACCCGTCATCCGTCAGCATTCCGACAACCTGATTCTTGTTGGCAACAGGCAGTACGACCAGAATCCGCAAGAAGCCATCGGCAATACAGTTTCTGGAGAAAACATCGCATACACCTTCCATTATTACGCCAATTCCCATTGCTGGAGCGGACAGACCACCTGGGGATCCGCTTGCGAAGGCGCTAATGCACAGCAGGCAATCGACGCTGGCCTTTCCGTATTCGTTTCCGAATGGGGCACGGGTAACGCCGATGGCGGTGGCGAACCGGACCAGAGCAAGAACACGGGCTGGCAAAATTGGATTGACGGCAATAAGCTTTCCTGGGCGAACTGGTCCGCTTCCAAAATTAGTGAAGGAACCGCCGCATTCCAGGGTTCTTCGAGCAAGTCCTCGCTCCAGTACACCACTTCCGGTAATATGGTCAAGGGCTACCTTGCCTCCAATCCCACGAGCTACACCAAGTGTGCAAACGGCAACAACGATGGTGGCAATAACGGTGGTGAAACCCCGATATTTACAAAGGCCGACCTGAACCACAACGTAGCCTTTGCGGGTAAGACGCTCCACATTGCAGGAGCTCCAGCAACCGTTGAAATATTCAGCATTCAGGGCAACCGTCTGATGGTCATTGATAATGTGAGTGGAACACTTTCGCTCGCAAGCCTCCCTGCAGGCAAGTATCTCGCACGCATCAACAGAGGTTCTTCTAAGTTGACGCGAGCATTCCAGATCAAGTAACTTCGTTACACAAACGAGAGAGAAGGAGGTGCGACATCGGTCGCACCTCTTTTTTTAATGTTTATCAAATACTACGAAATACTCGTCACGGTAAACAGGATGCCAGCGGGAATCCTTCTCTAGCGATTGCAGCAATGTTTCCCAGCGGGCATAGTAACGCAACGGGAAAATTGCGCGGTCCATGTTCAAAGAATCGGCATCCGACAGGAAGCGTTCCGGATAGGCTGCGTATGCGAGATAATTTTCAAAGAACTCCGCCGTTTTCAGGATAAACCTGCCGTCAATATAAGTTGAATCGTCGGGATTCACGAAAGCGAGATAACCGCCAGCACGATCATCGTTGAAAAGCCTGCCAGAATGCGGGTGTTTCTGCATCCAGTTCGCCGCATCTACGGGAACACGCTGGTAAGCGACCATCGAGAAATCATATGCGGAAAGGGAACGCGCCCAGAGACCGAGAAGAAAAAAAACAGGTAGCAGAAAGAAACACGAGCGCGGCATCCTAAGCGGAGCAACACTGTTGCGAAGTCGAGGGGTCTCTAGTAGATTGTAGAATTTTGAGCCGAGATGTTTAAACGAAAAATGGTCGTGATCATTTTTTATTCCTAAAAGCACTGGCAGAAGCAACACAAAGTTGCGCTCGGCGACAAGGGCAAGAACCGATGTCACAAGGAGTGCCACACACTGGATTCCGAGATGGTTTCTAGAGGTTGCTTCACTCCCTTCGGTCGCTCCAAAATGACGAAGGCAACGCAGACCTACAAAAATTCCCGTCATACAAAGTGCAATCATCAGTACACTTTCCAGAACATTCTCCCCCGCCAGCAGCAGGGTTATCGGAGAACGGTTCTCGGCGATTTCACTCGCAAAGATTGCTGCAGAAGGAGTCAGGCCCAGCAGACGGTCCAGCAGGCCGAACGGATACAGGAATAGATTCAGCCCCTCACGGTGCAAGAACGGCATCGCAAACAATGCAAGCACAAAAGCGCTACGCCACGCAACGGCCTTTGACGATATTTTTTCTCCTGACTGGTGCGAATTCCATATTTTCGCAAACAGCACAAGCAACGCAAAAAGCGGGCCGAGAATATAAAGCCCCTGAAACTTGCACCAGAGCCATTGAATCGCAAGAATTAAGGCAACAAAACAGCAACGAGAGATTGCCGCGCCCCTACGGGGCTCGCAATGACAAGCCTCACATTCAAACGACGCAGTTACCGCGCCCTTGCGGGAATCGCTACGACAATCTTCAAAAATACGTGGCAAGATGTTCCAATAGATTCCGAGGAACAGGAGCGAAAACAGCACCGGGCGAATTTCAAAATGGTAGCGGAATATAAAGAGAAGAACAACCGCAACGAGAGATTGCCACGCCCGACATCCAAACAAAGCAAACACCGTCCCCCAAAGAATTGCCTTGAACGCAACGAGAAGCGGGGCACCACCGAGGCTGTAGACAAAGCCTACCACCAGCTGAAAATATTCATGCACATTCACGACGGGCATTCGCACTGGAGTCCATGTCGTTACCCACTCACGAGCGCAGGCCAAATGCCACCAAATATCCGTATCGGTCAACGGAAAGATGGAAAAAAGTATGACGGCAATCGGCAGCAACGGCATCTATGCTATTCCAACGTATTCAAGAGCGAATCCAATCGAGCCGTCAAGTATTCTGCACCACTAACACTCAAATGATCCGTATTGAGCGCCATCTGGTCGGTATAATCATGATTTCCATTTCGATTTTCATCGAGAACCTCAAATCGAGAAATACGCCCCGCCAAGGCCTGAACGGATTCTATATACTTTTCAGCAGCGGAACGCTGTGGACCATAACGGCCCCAGGAACCAGTTTCGCGATAACGGGGATTCTGGGGGAATATCACACCAACCACATTGATTTGCAAGCGATCCATTTCCTTCACAAAAGATTCCAAGCGTTTCAGATTCCAATCCAACGAGTTGGTGTTCGTCAAAGACCAGTTGGAATCGGATTCCACCAAAGGGGTGCCCCATTCAACCGATTCGTTTTCGAGCCAGCCCCTCGATTTCCCGTATGCATTGATTGCTTCCATAGAAAAAGGCGAAACGGCCTCGACAATCTGCGAGAAATCAGCCATATCCTCATTTTTCCAGAAGGAATGGTTCTTGTCATAAATATAACCAGGTGTATTCAGAAACAGGTAATCAGAAAAAGCTGTTTCATTTTGCCATAAATCAAAGTCGAGCGAAACAACGATCGTCTTCAACTTTTTCAGATGATTCACCCCGTAATTTTCGGCAACAAAGAGAGAGGCGTTCATATCATTTCCCGAATGTCCCATATTCAAGGCGAATCCCGACTGAATCTTGTTCGCGACAATCCCGTCCTCGGTTCTGGAGCTACCGACGCAAAGAATTTCCACCTGATTTGCATATTTCCACATCAGGTTCATCTTATAACCCAAAGCCTCGTGCGGCCAATCCTGGCCTTCCACAAAATACACCCCCGCACTGTCTGGTTCAAAGAGATGCTCCCCTACCGAAGTATCCGCAGAAGATTGAATTTCGCTAATCCACAAGGTCGGATGCCAAAGTTCGTCCCCTTCGACAAGTTCCACGAGGGAACCATCCGTCAGATTGACAAGAACAATCTTCGTATGAGCCCCGTTCGCATTCGTGAGGGTCGCCACGGCAAAATTACCATTCGAAACCCATTCGCTATGGTCAAAGGAATAACCCGCAGGAGCAGCAAGAGTCTGAACCAAATTGCCAACACTATCGACAACGAGAAGACGTTCGTGCGTACCGTAATTCACACCCGCATATTCGCGGCCCGTTTTCCCGCCGAAGTCAAGGAATAAGGTACGCTTGGACCTATCCTTGGCAAGCGATGCGTTGCAAGCCTGCTCACCACCATACCAAACAGTATCACGCCCAGAAACGCGGGCACGCAAAAGTTTCGCCCCCGTTACGGCAAGGGCATTGTCCGCGCTAATGCCGCCATGATAAGCTCCGTCAAAAAGCTTTTGCGGTTTGCCGAATTTACCATTCGCAAAAGGCACCTGCCAGGTCGATGCGGACTTGAAAGCAGATTCCTCTTTATTGCTACCCGCATCTGTCACATAGACAATCACCGTATCACCCGACTCAAGTACACGCCAGCGCGGAATCGCAGCCGATTCAACCTCTAGCTTGACCAAATTGGAACCCGTCGCATTCAAGTCCCGAACATAGAGTTCCGACTTTTCCGACACACCTTCGAGTCCCGTGCAAAAAGCGACATATTTGCCGTCAGGAGAAATTTCAGGATGGTGGACATCAAGCGAATCTTCTATTTCATGCACAGAGAGATTTCCACTAGAATAGTCAATATACGCCAAGTTTCCCGAATTTTCATCCCGAAAAGCCAACTTCGCCTTATAGGTCTGAAACAAGGAGCGCATCGCTGCAGAACTCGCCAAAGGAACGACGCGGCTTGATGCAACCTTGCCATCGTTCCTCATCCAGATCGCTCCAGGAATTGCACCGAATGCCAGACGAAAGCCCACATAATCAGCTCGCGTCGACGAAGTCACCGTGTACACATCCCCGCGACTGTAAAGTGTAATGGATTCTGCCGAATTCCGATAACTACCGCCTTTCACGATGCGCTGGCCAAGCGCGCCTCCATCGGGTGCTCCGACAAAGTTCGTCACTGTCGTATCGCGGAATTTTCCAAGCCAGTCATTCACCCACTCCATAGCATTCCCCGCGATATCGCAGACTTGACTAGACGAATCCGCCTTTTCGCAGACAGGATGCAACTTGTAATCCGAATTTTCGGAAGTCCAAGCGCCAGACACATTCCAATTCGCCTTCGCCACCAAAATCCATTCCGCTTCGGTCGGCAAACGATACGCATCCTCTTCGGGGCGGTACGCAAAACCTTCCAGGTTCGTGCAGTGTCCTTCCGAATCAAAAACTGCGCGGCTGTAAGTATAGGCCGTATCAAAGCCCTCGGACTTGCTTCGTTCATTCGCAAAAAGGACTGCGTCGTAGTAGGTAATATTCGTCGCAGGAACAGATGCTTCGCACGACAGGGAAAGTCCCTTTGCCGTCATCAAATCGTTAAATTCAGCACAGGTAACTTCGGTGCGACCCATCGAAAAATCATAGTCAAAGCGAGACTTCATCGACGGACGCTCATTGACTTTCGCCGTCACCTCGTTGGTTCCCAAGAGAACCGTTTCGCCGACAGCCTTGATACGGAGCATTCCCGCAAGAGAATCCTCCTCCACTTCGATTTTCGAGGAATTTCCCGAAGACACCCCTTCAGAATTGGAACAAGCCGCCCAAAAGATGAAAACTAGGACCAGAAAAACAAATCTCAAGAAGTCCTCCCTACCCTATTCCAAGCCATTTAAAAGGATATCAACTGTTTCCGTAAGGGACTTGGCACCTTCGATGCACAAATGATCGTCATCTACGAACCACTCGCTCGGATAGCCGTGATTTCCCATTCTATTTCTATCAAGGAACTTAAAATTGGGATAATTTTTTTCGAGCTCCACAAAACGGGAAATAAGTTGTTCCGCAGCACTCCTGCGTAACCCATAACGGCCATAAGCCCCCGTATTCTGATAAGCCGGATTTTGAGGGAAGAGGATTCCAACGACAACGATATTCTTATTTTGGGCGCTTTGGATAATGTCTACAAGAGACTCAAGACTTTTTTCGTACAGATTCTTTTCCGAATCATACGCAGTGCTATCGCCTTCAACCAACGGAGGGTTTGCCCAACCGCCACAGTACTGGAACATTGTCGCGCCACGGTCTACTTCGTGCACCAAGTACGGCTTTACATCCAAATACTTTGTCGTATACTCCAGCAACCCTTCCGGATAACCATCGCGCCAGTAGTTATGATTTTTATCATAAACATAGCCCGGATATCTGCGATAAGCATTCTGGAAAAAGTTATCGCTTTTCTCGCCATCAGGTTTATTCCAGAAGTCAATATCCAAAGACAGCACAACGTATTTCAGCTTTTTCAGATGAGGGAACAGGTAAAGTTCCAGGAAATCCCTTGACATATGAATGCTATTGGGAGTCTGCGCAAAATTCACCATAAAGAATCGCTCGCTCATCAACGACGGCAACAAGGCGTACAGCGGTCTCGAAGAGCCTACCACGGCCACATTGATGGAATCCTTGTATTGCCACAGCAGCTCCATATTGTAGCGCATCAGGGCCACACCCCAGTCATCGCCATCGTTCATGTAAATTCCAGCACTATCCGAATCCAGCGAGAAATTCACTTCACTATTTTTTTCTTGATAGACCCACAAGTTCGGGTGCCAAAGTTCATCTCCTTCGGCAAGTTCCACCACATTTCCTTCAGTCAAATCAATCAGCACCATTTTCGTATGGGCGCCGTTCACATTCGAAAGAGTCGCAACGGCAAAGTTTCCGTTCGAAGCCCATTCGCTATGGTCAAAGGAATACCCCGCCGGCGCCGCCAAGCTCTGAATCAGGTTGCCGATACTGTCGACGACAAGAAGCCGCTCGTGCGTTCCATAATTTTCTCCGACATACTTGCGTCCTGTCTTACCGCCGAAATCAAGGAACAAGGTTCGCTTGGAACCATCCTTGGCGAGAGATACGTTGCAGGCCTGTTCACCCTCGTACCATACGGCTTCTTGTCCAGAAACTCGTGTACGCAAAAGTCTCGCTCCCGTTACAGCAAGGGCATCATCTTCGCTGATTCCCCCATGATAAGCCCCGTCAAAAAGTTTCTGCGGCTTACCGAATTTACCCTTTGCAAAAGAGACCTGCCAAGTAGACGTCTTTTTGAACGCAGATTCTTCCTTATTGTTTCCCGCATCGGTCACGTAGACAATGACCGTATCTCCCGAAGCAAGCACGCGCCAGCGCGGAATCGCCGCCGATACGACATCCAGCTTGACCAGATTCGAGCCATCGGCGTTCAAGTCGCGAACATAAAGAGTCGACCTTCCCGACACACCTTCGAGACCTGTACAGAAAGCCACCCGCTTTCCGTCAGGAGAAATTTCCGGATGGTAGACCGACATCGTATCCGCAATTTCATTCACCGAAAGAATTCCGCTAGAATAATCCACATAAGCCAAATTCCCCGTCAAATCGTTTCGGAAGGCGAGACGAGCCTGGTATGTTCCCAACACAGAACGCAAAGTTGCAGAACTTGCAAGTGGCACAATTCTGCTTGATGCAGCCTTTCCGTTATTTCCCATCCATACTGCAGAAGGAATTGCACCAAAAGCGAGTCGAAAACCAACATAATCCGCGCGACTCGATGAAGTCACCGTATACACGTCGCCTCGACCATACAAGGTAATCGACGTGGCGGGATTGCGGTAGCTACCTCCCTTGACAATGCGCTGTCCCAGGGATCCTCCATCAGGAGCGCCCACATAGTCCAAAACCGTCGTGTCACGGAAAAGGCCCAGCCAATCGTTGACCCATTCCATGGCATTTCCCATCATGTCGCAGAACTGCATCGTCGAATCCGTCTTTTCGCAAACGCGGTGCAGTTTGTAATCAGAATTTTCGGCTGTCCAGCTATACTCCTCATTCCATTCGGACGACGCCACCAGAACCCATTCGGCTTCCGTCGGCAAACGGTAGGCATTCACCTCCGGTCGATAGGCAAAACCGTCCAAGGCCGTACAATGCTTTTCGGTATCAAACACGGCCGATGTATAGGTATAGGCCGTATCAAAGCCCTCTTTCTTGCTCCGAGCATTCGCAAAGAGAACCGCATCATAGAAAGTGAGGTTCGTCGCCGGAAGACTATCGTTTTCACAATCTAAAACAAGTTCAGAAACATTTTCCATCACCGCATTAAATTCACCACAGGTCACCTCATGGCGTCCCATCGAGAAATCGTAATCAAAGCGGACTTTCATTTTGGGGCGTTCATTCACCTTTGCCTTGGATTCTAGAGTCCCAAGAACCGTAACGGATTTTAGCGTCTGCACACGCTGCATTCCCGCGAGGGTATCCGAGGAAACGTCCACCGAAGGCTTTTTTTCAGCCTGCACGCCCACCGAATTCGAACAGGAACAAACCAGCAGGGAAAAGAATCCGCATATCAACGCAAGCCATTTCATATTCAAATTTCCTTTTCCCTAGCAGTGACAAGTCCTACTCAAAAGTCTTCAACACGGCGTTAATCCGTCGCGTCATAGTCGTTGCACCGAGAAAACACAAGTGGTCTGTGTCGGCTGCATACCCATCAGGATAATCGTGGTCGCCCATCTTATTTTCATCCATGAACTTGAAATTGGGATAAGCCTCATCCAGTTTCTCAAATTTTTCAATCAGTTTCTTGGCGGTACTCCTGCGAAGTCCATAGCGACCAAATGCTCCCGTTTCCTTGAAAGCGGGACTTTGTGGGAAAATCACCCCGACCACATTGACATCGTGTTCTTGCGCTTTTTTGATAATCCCTTCCAAGGCAGCCATATTATCATCTAACAGATACTGCTGATTATCATAGAGAGTCGAATCCATTTCTGCTTCTACATCTTCCCCCCACGAACGGCAATTTATCCCTAGAAGGCGCCCGCGGTCTCTCACAAAATTAGGTTCATCCGAAACAGTCAAATAATTTTCAGTATACTCCAGCAAGCCCTCCGGATATCCCGATTCCCAATACCCATGATTCATATCATAAACATAGCCTGGATAATCGGCATAACGGGTCGCAAAGAAGTTATCGCCCTTGGGACCGTCGATTTTATACCAGAAATCAATATCCAGAGAGATGATGATATACTTCAGTTTCTTAAAATGCCTGTACACATACAGGTCAAGAATGTCCCTTGACGTATAAATCGAATTCGGCGTTTGGGCCAAATTGACTGCAAAAAATCCCCTGTCTAAAGACCAAGGAGAAACCGAATTCAGCGGCCTCGAAGAACCTACGACAACCACATTCGCCGTATCGCGATAGCGCCAAATCAATTCCATGTTGAAGCGCATTAAAACGGCGCCCACATCGTCATCAGCCTTCATATAGACGCCCGCACTGTCAGGTTCAACTTTAAATTTTGAAAAATTCATCGGCGTATACGCCCAGAAATTTGGATGCCAAAGGTCATCCCCTTCCACAAGGTCCACGACCTTACCGTCATCCATCTGGACAAGAACAATTTTTTCGTGGGAGCCATTCGAATTCGAGAGAGTCGCTACAGCCAAATCCGAACGGCCACGCACCCATTCCGCGTGGTCAAAAGTATATCCGTCCGGAGCAGCCACCGATTGAATCAATTTTCCGGTGCTATCAGCGACAAGAATTCGCTCGTGAGTCCTGTAGCTTTCGCCCACGAATTCCTGCCCCACTTTTCCTCCGAAATCAAGGAACAACGTCTTTTTTGCAGAATCCTGCGAAAGCGATACGTTGCAAGCCTGTTCACCACCATACCAAACCGTATCGCGAGCATTACCCGTCACTGTAGATCCCTGTTCTGCAATTCTTGCACGAAGCAGACGCGCCCCCGTTACGGCAAGCCGCCGATCCGTTGATATTCCTCCGTGATAGGCTCCATCAAACAGTTTTTTCGGTTTCCTAAAACTTCCTTTTCTAAACGGGACTTGCCAAGTTTCCATTTTTGCAAAGGTAGAATTTTCCTTGTTATTTCCCGCATCGGTCACATAAACGATCACAGTGTCACCGTTTTCAAGGATGCGCCATCTCGGAATGGCAGCATTTTCGACATCGAGTTTCACTACGCTTCCATCTTCAATGTCCAGAGACCTCACGTATATTTCCGATTTTCCCGAAACACCCTCAAGCCCCGTGCAGAAGGCAACAAACCGACCATCCGGCGAAATCTCAGGATGGTAGACCGGCATCGTATCCGCAATTTCAGAGACATAAAGCACCCCACTGGAATAATCCAGAAGCGAGAGGTTGCCCGATATATTATTCCTGAAGGCAAGTCGCATCTTATAGGTATTCGTGTATTTTCGGATGGACGCCGTATTCAAGAGCGGCAAGGCACGGCTCACAATCGTATTTCCCTTATAGTCAATCCATGTCGCTTCAGGAATACTACCGAAACCAAGACGGAAACCCACATACGCAGCACGCGTCGACGACGTCACCGCATAGACATCTCCACGGCTGAAGATGAAAAGGTTCTTTTGCGTTGTCTGATAAGAGCCACCCTTAATAACCCTTTCGCCGAGACTTCCCCCATCCGGCGCCCCCACATAATTCACGACAGTCGTATCAAGGAACTGGCCAAGCCAATCATTGGACCATTCCATGGCGTTTCCCACCATATCGCACGGAACATTTTCATGTTTTTCCAGGGAACAGACCTTGTGCAACTTATAATCCGAATTTTCAGCAAGCCATCCCTTTTTCGTATTCCAATTCTTATTTGCAACAAGTACCCATTCTGCCTCGGTGGGCAAACGGAACGCATCTACTTCAGGGTGAAAAACAAAGCCCTCGATTCCGACGCAATGATGCAAGTCATCAAACGACACATCGGTATAGGAATAGACCGTATCCAAGCCAATTGCCTTACTCATTTCATTCGAATAGAGGACCGCATCGTAATAGGTAACATTTGTCGCAGGAAGGTCATCGTTCTCACATTCCAGCTCAAGTCCCGTCGCAGGGACCATTATTTCGTTGAATTCGGCACAAGTGACCTCATGACGCCCTAAAGAAAAATCGTAATCAATCTTTACTGTCAAGGCAGGATGTTCACGGTTCAGCGACAAGGGTGCGTTCGTCCCCAGGACAACAGATGCGTTCGAAGTCTTCACGCGGAGCATTCCCGGAAGATAATCCTGCTTAAGTTCCACACGCATTTCATCGGGAGTTTCCGGCCCTACCGAATTTGAGCAGGCTAGCAACAACGATGTTATGACAAAGACTAGGAATAATCGCATTTGCTAAAAATAGCAATTTTGCCCTACCGGCACCCTTACAAAAAAGCTACAAATGGTCCGGCAAACGACTTTTCGCGATTTCCTGATTCACCTTGATTCCTGGATACTCCGAGAAAAATTCTTCGGCCATGCGATACCAGGTCAAGGCCCTGCGCAAATCCGTATCTAGGTAAAGATTTCCCATATCAAAAGCGGCCAATCCCACAAACTGCGTGGAGGTCAGCGGCTTGAATTCAAGCCCCGTCCAGGGGCCAGCCTTGTACTTTTCCCGGTACTCGGCATCCGTATAGGAAAATCCCCGTCGGTTGGGTTCCAAATTGACAGCCGACTCCGAATTTCCGTAACGCAAGAACACATGCCCCGGAAGGAGAATCACCGAAAGCGGAATTTTCCGTTCCTCGGCCACCATCATCGCAAGCCACGAAAGTCCCATGCAGCCGGATTTTCTTGTATTTAGCACACGAAGAGGTAATATTGCATTTTCTGAAACAGCGGAATCGCCCGCCCCCGCAAATTCAATGTTCCAGTATTCCCACAAAAGGGACTTTAGACTATGCAGGGTGTCCCCAGACTGAGCAAGCGAACTGTCAAAAAAAGCGAGTCCCGCCTTCCACGCCACAACCGAATCCATGCAGCCGGGCATTTTGTCTTCAAAGGAACAGGCCGCATCGCGGAACCCCATCGTCTCGGCGCGACCACTCCAAAGCACCAATGCCAAGGACATCGCAAACACGAGAATCAGCACCGGCCAAAACAGGCGCTTCGCAAGACGGGATAACCTAGAGAACATCCTGATCTACAATCCGTCCCATTCCATCGGGGATTGCCAGAAGTCACGGGCGGTCATCATGTAAATGACCAGTCGCTTGCTCTGCATATCCTTCTTCATTTTCATCATACGGTGATACACGCCGGGGCCGCCACCCCAACTAGTAAGCACCTGCACATCGAGGCCCGTTGCATAGGCCAGGAGCGACCCAGGGCCACCGCTCTTCTGGTCCACGGATTCAAACACACCCGTAAACGAATCGCCCATCAAGAGAATCGGCGCATTCTTGCCGCCCTTGTAAGCTTCGGTGCCCTTGAAAATCTTCATTACAGACAAAGTGTCAGCAGGATACTTGGACTTTTCGGCATCGGGCATATGAGCCACAAGGTCGCCCTCGCGAAGTGTCTTGGTTTCCTGCATATTGAGCGTTCCCGGTTGAGCTCCAGATTCGCTGTACCAGGAATACTGCGTCACGCGGGAAGCCAACTGTTCAAGCGCAGCAAGCATTCCCGGAAGCGCCCAGTGCGTATCGTAGCGCTGGTAACTAAAGTGGGGCGGTTCATCCCCCGCCTTTGCCGCCATGAGCGCTGGGTAGACATCCAGGACATCGAGTCCCGCGGCAAGCATTTCGCGGGTAAATTCACGGCCCGCCGGATTCACGCAAAGATCCGCAGCAGTCCCCTCCACAAGGCGTTCCCCATAAATTTCTTCCTTCACGGGAATCGGAACCACCAGCAGCTGGACGCCAAGGGAATCAAGATACTTCTTGAGTTCCAGGAGGCGCGGCAGCGGATTGTGCAAGCTATCCTGCGCCGTAATCTTGTCTGCAGTCAGATAGTTAGCATTGCGGCGGAACCAGAGCATTCCATTCGATGCCCACGCATTCTGTTCCTTCGGCAATTTCTTAAGGGTTTTCGAAAGTTCGTCGCGGAACTTTTTCGTTGCATCGTTCTCCGGGCAGGAACCTTCGACCGAAGCAAGCGTCTGCAGGCGGAACGCGGAACTCGTATCAAGCATGCGATTCACGGGAACCACCTCACCCGCCTCGGCCAGGGAATCGGCTGTACGCTTTGCACGCAACGCCTCGTCACTCAAGCGGAAGGCAGGAGCCTCAAACGCGATCCACATCGGAGTTCCCATCGGATTGCCGCGCATCACCGCAAACGGCCTGTTCTTATCGCCTTCCCAAGGAGATCCCGCCGTATGCGGTTCCAAGTCCGTATTCAGGGTCGGATACCAATAGGACGACAACGTTCTCGCCCAGTTCATGGCATCGTCAATATTCATTTCGCCCGTCAAGTAGTAATTCAAAATTTCGGCAGTTTCACCCTTCGAGGCCAACTTCAACTTTCCGTAGAACACGGTACGCCCTGTCCACAAGGCAGGCATCACTTCCACCCACCATTCCACGGAACCATCGCTCAAGGGCACACCCCACAAGCGAGAAACCGTCTGGAACGCACGGAATACCTCGGGTTCATTCCACTTGACCGCCTCGACCGCATTCAACAAGACACCCAGCGAATCATTCCCGGTCTGCGCATAGAGAAGCTTCGACAGCGGCTCCCAAGCCAGGGGCTGCCTTTCTGCAACTACGGCGGGTTCATGTTCCGAAAGCGAATCGAGCATCGGGAACGGATATTCCGCCAGTTTTGCCGACGACATCTTTCCCGCGTAATTTTCAGGCTTTTCGTCCTTGCCCGCCTGGCGGATCGGATTGTTGAAATACGCCGCAAAGTCAAGCGCCGCCATGGTCGGCTTATCGACTACACGCACCTGCTTGTCGGCACTCATCACCTTCAGTTCAAAAACCGTAACCGGCGTAGAAGGTTGCGGCGGCATCACCTTCGGGCGTTCCGATTCCTGCACCGCAGCAGAACTTTCCACGGCATCCGGCTTACTGGAGGCACAGGCGGAAAGCCACACCGCAGAAGCCGCCACAGAAGCGACCACCGTCAAGCCAAACATCTTCTTCATAGAAAAATTCATATTTCAAACCTTACTTTGAAAGGTACCGGGCCGCCCTAAAAGTCCCCACAAATGCGACAGAGGCTACAGTTAAAGACAAAAATAGGGTTTTCAATAAGTTCATAACGCACCGTGTTTTAGTGAAAATAGAAAAAAGAACGCTTCAAATTACTAAATTTGAGGTACTATGAGCTTAAAATTTGAAACCCCCATTACCGAAGTTCCGCTGTTCCACCAGGGCAAAGTACGCGACATGTACGACCTGGGCGACAGCTTCCTGATGGTCGCCAGCGACCGTCTTTCCGCTTTTGACGTGGTGCTCCCCACCCCGATTCCTGGTAAGGGCAAAATCCTCAACCAGCTTTCGCTGTTCTGGTTCCAGCACCTCGGCATGAAGAACCACCTCATCACCGCCGACGTGAACGAATACCCGGCCGTGCTCAAGAAGCACGCCGACTACCTCCGCGGCCGTTCCATGATCGTGAAGAAGGCTCACCGCCATTCCGTGGAATGCATCGTCCGCGGCTACATCGTGGGTTCCGGCTGGAAGGACTACCAGAAGACCGGCAAAATCTGCGGTCACGTCCTCCCCGAAGGCCTGCAGCTCTGCCAGAAGCTTGAAAAGCCGCTCTACACGCCGAGCACCAAGCCCGACGTTGGCCACGACGAAAACATCAGCTTCGAACAGACCTTCGACATCGTGGGCGAAAAGGTCGCCACCGAACTCAAGAGCATGTCCCTCGACATCTACACGAAGGCTCGCGACTACGCTGCCTCCAAGGGCATCATCCTCGCCGACACCAAGTTCGAATTCGGTGAAATCGATGGCGAAACCATCCTCATCGACGAAGTGCTCACTCCGGACTCCAGCCGTTACTGGCCGGCCGACAAGTACCAGGTGGGCAAGAACCAGGAAAGCTTCGACAAGCAGTACGTTCGCGACTGGCTCGAAACTCTCGACTGGGGCAAGACCTACCCGGGTCCAGAAATTCCGCCTGAAGTCGTGAAGAACACGCTCGCCAAGTACGAAGAAATCTTCGTGCGCCTCACCGGAAAGCAACCGGAACTGTAAGAGGAATGAGCTCGGGCGCTATGCGCCCTTTGAGCAATGAGCTTTGAGCAAAAAGAACCTAGTATCAACTAGGTTCTTTTTCATTTTATCAGACCTCAGAGCGAAGCGACCTCATCGCTCACCGCTACTTTTTAATTAGCCTTAAGATTCCCTGCTTGTTGTATTCAGGGGAGTCTTTCGGGAACGGATTCTTGGCTTCGGAGCGGAGCACGTAATGCACGCCCTCGCCGAGGTCGACTTCAGAACCAGACTTGGCGGGAACTCCATCGCCAAACAAGGAATCGGCCGCCATCAGCAAAGCTTCTTGCGGGTCTTCGGCACTCGCCGCGATGCACAAATCCGGCAACACAAACGTTGCAAGTCCGAGCGTATAAATCGTATCGCCCGCTTCCACAAAATTAATCCACGGATCCATCGGGTATTCACCATCACCCACTTCTTCGCGGAAGCCCACATCGGTCCAGGCAGCGCCACACTGCTGCATGTACACGCCAAGCGCACCCGCGTTAAAGACCTTCAGGATTGCCATGTTCACCTGGGTCACTTCTTCGATGTTCTTGACTTCGCCGAGCAAGAACAAGAGTGACTTGTGCGCCTCGATTGCAGCCGCCGTTTCAGCAGAGATATCCTGATGTTCCTTGAAAATATCAGCAAGACCGTCCACATGTTCCTTGCGGACCACCTTGAACATCACGCTGCAACCGGGAATAATCGCAGAGGTCGCATCGGCAGCGAGAGTCACTGTTTCGGTAATGGCGAGCGGTTCGCCAACTTCTTTCGTAAGGGGAAAAGCTAGAATGAATTGAGGCATAACTAATGTCATGCCCGCGAAGGCGGGCATCTCCTTTTCTATTTAAATTTTTATTTCTCTAACAGCATCTTTAAGCAGATTATTGTCACTTGGTTTCGGAAGGGCGACGTGTGCTTTTTCGCTAACAGCAGCAACCAGAGTTTCTGTTGAGAACTTGGATTCATCGATGGTCGCGGCATAGCCTTCGCGGGCAAGATCGCGCCCTAGAATCACCTGTTCATACTGACCAGGCGTCGGTACAAATACGCACCGGGCGCCAAGAACAGCCATATCCATCACGGTGCTGTAGCCGCCACGCGAAATCACCCACTGTGCCGACCGCACCACAGAAGCAAACTGGTCATCTGGCAAGTGCGTGAACAAATCCAGATTACGTTCGTTGGAACTTTTCACTCCGAGCGATGGCTTGCCAAGGATAATCGCATGGCGTCCCGGGATCTTGACGAGAGTCTCCCGTAACAGGTTCTCGAAACGCGTTCGCGCAGGTTCCACTCCCGAAACGACCGCAACAAAGCAATAGGGACCGCGACCATTCAAACTAGCAGGCGCTTCCGCATCCATTCCGCTAAACCTCGACAACGCGCCCACGTACTTTACAGGGACCGGCGCTTTTGCCACATGCGAAAGCGCGCCCGCATACCCCGGAAATTCAGGCAAATCAGGCACCCAGACCTCATCAAAGCGCTTCATCACCGAAGCATGCCAAAGCATTCCAAGCGGTTCAAACGCCGACAGCACACGAGGAAAGGCAATTCGCCGCTGGTGCGTCATATAAATTGACTTTGCGTTCCGGCTATAGAAACCAAAACGGTTATCGGACACCAGAACATCGTAATGGAAACGCTTCACCATTTCCTCGGCAATACGATGCTCATAGTTCATCACCGTCCGCAAGTGGGCTCCATTCTTTACGAGCCAGAGTCCCATATTGTAGCCATGCTTCGGGTACACGATGTTATATGAGGGCACCAACCGTTGACGAAGTTCCGGGAAAATACCACGCAAGAGTCCCGCATTAGACCGCACCACGGCAAGTTCAACTTCGGCGCCCTGGTTCAGGAACTCCCGAACCACAGGCACGCAACGAGTCGCGTGTCCGAGCCCCCAGTCGAGTGGTGCAACAAGGACTCTCAACGAGTGGCCTCCAGCCAGACATTCGCCCAGTCGCCGTGATCGCAGTCCTTGTCCTTCTTGTCACCTTCATCCAGACGGAGTTCCAGCACCTTCACGCCAGACACGTCGACATTGATATTCTGCTTTTCCGTCGAGTACAAGCGCTTGCTGCGGAAAAGTTCACGGTTGTCGCCCATCACAATAAACGAGGCGCCATCGCCGCAGGCACTTTCGTCATCCAGGCCCACCGTCGCATGCAGCGTCGAATAGCTGCGCGGCAAACTGTAGCGGATAAATGCAGGGGCATGCGAACCGATACCGTAGCGGAAAACTTCCTTGTCGAGCGTCAACTTGCGATGTTCAACCGTCGCATTCATCTGCGGTTGTCCCCACGCCTGTTCAAACGCATCGATTTTCAACTTCGAAAGCAGCAACACTTCCGGAGTTTCCACAAAGAAATCCTTCACAAGTCCAAGCGTATCAGAATCGGGCATCATGCATTCAAACTTCACGCGGTTCATACCCGCCGTAATCTTCGCAGAATCCAGCAGCAAGGTGTCGGCTTCCTGCGTAATGACCAATTCCTCCTGCAGCTCGCCATTCAGCGAGTAGTTACAGGTAATCGCCTCGGGGAAACGCTTGTTCACGACCATCGCCCCGTCGGCCATATCGCTCACGAAGAAATTCTGCTGGTAAGTCGATACACCCTTCTTCGCAGAAATCTTGTAAATCGCAAGCGGATAGCCGAACAGTTTCGGCTCAATCAGCACGCGCTCACTCTTGTAATCCTTCAGGATTTCGTCCACCTGGTCCGTCGTCTTGAAACCCACCACGCGGGACTTACGGTTAAGTTCGCCGTAACCATCCTGTCCGCGCACCATGTAGATATTTCCACCGGACAGTTGCTGCCACTTGGCAAAGGTCTCAGTATCCCATCCCATAAAGGTGCGTTCGCTAAAGGAACTATGCCTAGAGGCAAGCATCTGCCAGGGGCGCGAGTAAATGAATATGGACTTTTCGGGGAAAGACTCCAGGGACTTGTCCAGATAGTCTTCTTCACCCAGAAGCTTATTCTTGTAATAAAGCATATTGTGACGGAAGCTGTCCCCATGGTAAACCATGAGCCCCACCGAAAGCACCACAGAAATCGCAAGAACAATCTTTCCAGCCGCTTCCGGCTTCATCTTGGTCGTAAAAGCGAGAGCATCGAACAGACCTAAGGCCATAATCAGGGCAAACAACGGAAGCGCCACCAGCACGTAACGTTGGTTGATATCGATCGTAAACGTTCCCGACACGTTCAGGAGGATTACAAAAATCTGCACGCAGAACGTGATTCCGAGCAACGCACCGCGCCAGTAGCGACGGGAATAAATCAAGCGGAACAGGAGCCACGCCGTCGCCGCCAGAAGAATAATCGTAAAGGTCGTGTAGAACGGGTTCATCATGATTCCGCCGAAAGACGGATCTTCTTTCAGGTTCAACATGATCTCGATATTCGTCTTCAAATTGAACCACAGATTCTCAAGCGAATGGGCCGCGTGTTCCCCACCCTGGAAATCATAGCCACGGTAGGCCGCCATTGTGTTCACCGAGGGCCAGCTCACCGCAATCACAGAGGCCACAAAAAGCGGAAGCCTATGCGGACGTTCAAAGAAGTACTTGTAGTAATAAAGCGCGAACGGAATAAAGGCAAAGACAGTCTCCTGACGAGTCTGCGCAAAGAAACCGAGCAGCGGGACCGTCAACAGGAAATGTTTCCAGTTCACCTTGTTTGCCGGGACAAAGGCATACCACGCCATCAGAGCTGCGAGCAAGAAGATATAAAGCACTTCCGTCGAGGCCGACCTGGCCTGCAAAAGATAAATCGGCATTCCGCCCAGGAAAGCGGTCGCCGCGAGGGCTGCCCAGTCATTCTTGAACCACTTGGAAAGCGCAAAGAAGAAGAACAGGAGGCTCAACAGGTAGAAAGGATAGTTGACCAGCAAAGCCGTATCGCGCCCCGGTTCCATAAAGTTGAAAACCAGCGAATAGACGAACCCGAGCGCCTTTCCCTTAAAATTGTTCACTTCGGTCTTGCAATCGAGCACTCCGTCATTCCAGAGACCTTCGTTACAGATGCCCCCCGTATGTTCGAAATACATCTGGAGTCCCATCGACTCCCAGCTGGTCTCGTCGCTCAGCACACGGTGCATGTTGCTGATATTGCCGAACATGAACACCGAGAACACGAGAGCAATTCCGGCAAAGGCACAGATGCTTTTTCCCGAAGGCTTGAAGTCCTTCCAGCCGCGCCAAATCACGGGCAGGTTCACCACTACACCCACGACCAGCAGGATAAATGTCGAAAGGATAGCATAATAGCCCCAGTCGATATCCCAACGGCGGGCGTAAGAAACCGTCAAATTGTTGAAAATAAGGAACGCACCCACCAAAACGGCTAGTGTGATTCCCAACGCAATAAAATGCCTGCGGCTGTTACCCAGGCGTTCAAGAATATTCTTCATGCAGGGAAATATAGTAAGAGTTAAACGGAGCTCTTACTATGCATTCACGTACTTGTCCATGAATTCGTCCATCGGAAGCGGCTTAGAATAGTAGAAACCCTGCAAGCTCTTGATCTTGAAGCGTAACAGCAATTCACGCATTTCAGGCGTTTCGATACCTTCAGCCGTCACCGACGACGAGAACGAATCCGCCAGTTCCGAAATGAAGCGCACCGTATTCTGGTCCGAATTGTTCTGTTCGATATTCATCACGAAACTGCGGTCAATCTTCACCGTCGTCACCGGGAGTTCACGCAGCACGCCGATCGAACTGAAGCCCGTTCCAAAATCATCGAGCGCCACCTTAATGCCATGCTTGCGGAGACGCGTAAAGATATCCTTCAGGAGTCCCATGTCCAAAAGGCGACAACGTTCCGTAATTTCCAGGCACAGGTTCTGCGGCGGGAAATTCACATCCTCGATAATCGCAAGGACGTCTTCCACAAAGTCGGACTTTTCCAGCTGCGTATAAGACAAGTTTACGTTCACGATAAAGCCCGGATAACGAGCGAGGAACTTTTTGGCATCGACCAACGCCGTCCGCAAAATCCACTTACCCAATTCAGGGAACAAGTTGTCCTGTTCCAGCACATCCACGAACTGCACCGGCGGCACCACGCCATATTCATCATTTTTCCAACGGATAAGCGCTTCTGCCCCGATAATCTTTTCGGTAGTCGCATCGACAATCGGCTGGTAACAGAGGAAGAATCCTTCGCAGTTGTTCACGATACTGTTGCGAATCACGTTGATGCGTTCAATCGCAAAGCGCTTGTCATCGCCCACATTGTTCTTCAGGACAAAAAGTTCGCCCAAGTGGTTATTCTTCGATTCGTAATAGGCAAAACGCAGGCAAGAATACACGGTTTCCGCCGAGACTTCCAAACTATCCAGGTTGATGGCCCCAGCAACAAACGAAAGCACAATGCGGTTTCCATCCACCTCAAAGTCATGAATAGAATTGTACTGGATTCGCTTGTAAAGATTCTTAAGGTCATCGGCAGAGGACTTCTTGCAGACAATGGCGAACTTGGTTCCATCCATTCGGTACCATTCGCCCATGCCGTGAGCCTCGGTATCGATCATCTTCGCAAATTCCTGCAGCACGCGGTTTCCGAAGGTATAACCGTAAATGTCGTTCAAGCGAGAGAATTCGTTGATGCCGAGCAGCATAATCTGGATGCTTTCGCCCTTCCACTGCGCCGACTGCAAATCTTCGAGGAACCCGTAAAGGCTCCTAAAATTCGAGATATCATCAAAATAACTTAACGTATCATTATTCCTGATGGTACCGCCAAAATAATCAGGTTCACCACGTTCATCGCGAATCACCACACCACGACAGGTACAAACAATGTACTTTCCATCCTTGGTACGGGCACGATATTGCAAATTATGTTCGCTGACTTTTCCACCAAACAGCTCTTTAATGCTTGCCGCGTAGATAGCCCTATCGTCCGGATGAACATTCTCCATCCAGACATCCCCGGCATTTTCCATATACTCGCTAGGCAAGCCGAAATAATCTACCGCTTCCTTTGACCAGCGCGAATAATTGTGCTTGATATCAGTAAGATACGTGTAGGCACCATTCGCCATAATGGCAAATGCCCCGTACAAAGAATCCAGCTTAACCTTGTAGATTTCTTCCATTTTCTCCACTCCTTACAATACGACCACACGGTTCTTGCCGCCGTCTTTTGCCTGGTAAAGGGCCTGGTCTACTCGGACACAAGCAGCATCGGCACTTTCGCCCTTCTTGATTTCTGTGACACCCACACTCACGGAACGGTGTCCCGCACTTTCAAAGGCTATCTCATTAAACGCCTTGCGGACACGCTCGGCAAAATCAATCGCCGCCTCTTTCGAAACCTCCTGGAGCAGGACCATAAATTCTTCGCCACCCCAACGGCCAATTGGCGTTTTCACGTTAAAGATTTCGAACTGCGGTGCATCTGCAAGATCCTCCACAGCCGTATCCGCATACATGCCGTCAATATCGTCAAATGTCACATTATGGGCTTTCACTCCCGAAAGACCACATTCATCAACAACCTTACGCATCACGTACGAGATGCCCTTGATAACATTGTCTCCTTCCTGATGCCCAAACGTATCATTAATTTGTTTAAAGTTATCAATATCAAGCATCACCAGGCATCCCGGAATTTTTTCGGAAACGCACTGGTTAATGCGTCGTTGAATTTCGCCACGGTTAAAGAGACTTGAGAGCGGGTCCGTAATCGCCATCAAAGATAGTTTCTGGTTCGCTTCGGCCAGTTCCTGGGTAGCAGCATCGATAAATGTCGCAAGGCGGTTGATCATCGAAACCTTGCCGGAGAAAGCCTCCTGTTCCATATCAAAATCGCAATGGTCCCCATTTTTTCCTTCGCGCATAGCAGCAACCACAAGAGTCACATTATGCTGGTTCACATATTCGCCCGTGCGCAAGAACTCGCCTGAAGTATAAAAACCCGATGTTGACGCTAGGCTTTGGAGCGGAAGTGTTTCGCTACTGATTTCTTCCTTGCCCCAAAAAGTGCGCCTGGCCGCACAAGAAAAGACCTTAATGATTTCAGGATTGAATTCGCCAATCTTCTTTCCGTCTTTTCGGACACTCGCAAGAATGGTCCACGGATCACCGTAAGCAAGGCGCGCCTTCACGTTTTCATCAATATCGGCCGTCATGACCAAGGAACCATCTTCGTTACAGGCAATCGGGGCACGCAAGATATTGATTCCATGATGGCTATAGAAGAACGGGAACTCCAAGGAATTATTGAAAAAATGCTCGTCCTTCAAGATATTCAGATAACGATGGTAGGCGTCGTAAGCAGGCTTGCCATCCAATTCATAAAGAATTGCATTTTTTGCCTTCGTCACCTGAAATTCTCTACCCAGCGGCTTCCATCCCGTAATATGGGTCGTGTATACATTGAAATCTTCACCACCCATCAAAAGAAAAATAACCCCCTTCTCGGAATACCCCTTGACATTCGAGAAGACGCAAGCATCATTGCGGTTCAAATCCGGATTAAACGCCCCGCCACCAAAAAAGGCTACAGATGGTTCAATTCCCTTGAAAGCATCGCAGAACGGAGTCAGGGACATTCCACGAATGGTCAACTGCATTTCAACTGCCTTGACCCACGGATTTCTCTTGATTTCCTTTTTAACATCTTCGACCACATCGAGAGCCGTTTCCGAATTCAAGGTATACTGCAACAGTTTTAGCTTGGTTGTCGGATATTCAAAAATCGTACAGATGACCGAAATAGAAGCCGAAGAAAGGCGCCCCTCCACGATATTTCCGTTCGTGGAGCAGCCCATGTAAATCGCATTGGGGAAATTTTGAGAAATCACGTCGCAAACAAGGTCAATCTGCCCCCTATCCAGCGAATCAGAATAAATTTGGAATACCACATGCGAAAAAATCTTCGACTTGCACCAAAGACTAATCTTATCCAGATCCCGTTTTAAAGACGTAATGCTATGATAATCGAACTGGAACTGTTTCATATATATGGCATCCCCGTACAAAAATATATACATAAGATACCATATTGTTTTTGATTTTGTTCAAAAAAAATTTGCGTAAGTTATTCCAATTTGGAATATTTGGGATTAAAATGCCCTAAATTACGAATTTTTGGACAATTTCGGCAATTCCGCCGTGGTTGTTATCCGCGACCGTCACGTAGTCGGCAACGGACTTGGCCACTTCAGAAGCATTCGCCATGGCAATTCCCACCCCAGCAGCCTCGATCATGGGGCAATCGTTTTCTTCGTCACCCACGGCAACCGTGTCAGACAGCGGAACCTTGTAAAAATCCGCCATAAACCGCACCGCATCGCCCTTATTGGACTGCATATGAGAAAATTCGAGCATTTCAGGCTTGCTGAACACGTCAAAGAGCTTCCCCGCCGTCGTCTTGCGCATATCGGCACGGAACTGCACCAAACTATCATGGTCGAACGGAGTAATGATGTTCACCTTGATAGGCGGCTTCACCACCACGTTGATCGGTGCCGTAGGAGCATTCCCCGAAACCACATCCGCCAAGCCAAAGTATTCGCGGATATCGTCCACGACCGCATAATCCATCTGCATCAGGCGGCAATAAGTCTTGAGCTGTTCGGTCTCGTATTCCGACACCACCAAGTCGCCAGCGTAGGTATGCGCATGCATCCCCCGCTTATGAGCCTCGTCCATGATGAACTTGACCGATTCCACCGGAATGCGGCGCGTAAGGATAGACTGTTCGGTAGTATAATCGTAGATAAGGCCACCATTGAAACTCACCAGAAAGAACCCCGGCTTGTCGAAGCCGTACTTTTGTGCCAATTTTTTGGCACTCGTCAGCGGACGGCCCGTGCAAAGCACCAACTTGTGCCCACGATCAAGCATTCCCTCGATTGCCTTCATGTCCACATCGAGAATGGTCTTGTCGTCGGTCAGGAGCGTACCGTCAAGGTCGGTAAAAAGAAGTTTCATGGGTCGCAATATAGAAATGTTTACTATATTCCTTGACATGAAAATCGATGAATTTTTAAGCGAAGCAAGTTCTGTAGCCATTTTCGGGCATGTCCGCCCGGACGGCGACTGCGTAGGATCTACCACGGGTATCTACAACTACATCAAGGACAACTACCCAGGCATCGGCGTGGACCTGTATCTTGAGAATTTTCCCGAAAGCTACAAGATTCTGCGCGGAGCAAGCGACGCCCACTCCGCATGGACAGCAGAAAGCAACAACGGCAAGCCCTATGACCTTGTGTTCCTGATGGATACGCCGAGCTTCGAGCGCGTAGGAGCAAACGGAGCCGAATGCATTCGTTCCGCTAAAAAGACCATCAACATCGACCACCATATTTCGAACCCGCTGAACCTTTGCACCCTGAACCTGGTGGAACCCGAGGCAAGTTCCGCGAGCGAAGAGCTTTACGTCAACCTCGACAAGAGCAAGGTTTCAAAAGAAGCGGCCAACAGCATGTACCTGGGCATCGTGCACGACACGGGTGCCTTCAAGTTCAGCTGCACCGGCAAGCGCACCATGCAAGTCGTCGGCGACCTGATCGAAAAGGGAATCGACTTCGCGAAAATCGTAAACGAGACCTACTACACGCGCACCTACAAGCAGACGCTCGTAACTGGATTCGTCATGGAGCATTGCAAGCTCGGACTCGACGGCAAGGTAGTTTACGCCTACATTACGCCCGAGGACATGGCCCGCTTTGACGTGACGCCGGTTGAGCTTTCGAATGTCATCGATACCATCCGCGAAGTCGGCGGCACCGAAGTGGCCTTATTCCTGTACCCCGTGAACGGCAAGTACAAGATTAGCCTGCGCAGCAACTATATCGTAGATGTTAACGCCATCGCCCGCGAATTCGGCGGAGGCGGCCACACCCGCGCTGCAGGCGGCGACTCCAGCGATGCTCCTGAAATTACGATTGAGAAGATTCTCGGATTGATCCGTCAGCAACTATAGAGCAAACAATGCGACAGCAAGAAGAACGAACACAGCCCCACTGAACCAGTTGAGGTTGCGGTTCGCCTTCGGGCTCTTGAGCATAAACTTCTTGACGGCACCCGCCAAAAGCGCAACAGAACCGAACACTATAAAAGTCGCCAGAATGAATTCCGCCCCGAGAATCACCATCTGAACGGTCGGGTTCAACGGACTATCCATCTTGACTGCCGGCGGAATGAACGAAAGCGCAAAAAGAACCGCCTTCGGGTTCGTGATGTTCATGATAATTCCGCGCAGGTAAAGCTTGCGAAGAGGCAAGCGTTCGCCGCCTTCATTCAACTTCACGGTCCCCGCACGCACCCTGAAACTTTTGTACGCCAGGTATAGCAGGTAAGCCGCCCCAAGGCACTGCATCACAAAGAACGCCTTCGGACTTGCGGCAATCAACGCGGAAACTCCGAGCACCAGCAAGGTCACCTGGATTACAATACCCGTGCAAAGGCCGCAAATCACGCAAAAGCCCGCCTTGGCTCCATGAGTTGCACTTTGGGCAAGCACAAACAGGTTGTCGGGACCGGGAGCGACCGCTACCACCAAGGCAGCAATAAAGAATTCAAGCATAAAAACTACAGCTTATCCAGGAAGCTGTCGACATCGAGTTCGTCGAGATCTTTCTGCAGACCTGCCAGCATATCGTCCGAGAGAGCTTCCTTATGCACCGGTTCGCGAGCTGAATCGTTCGGAGCCATGGCTCCGGCGATGTTTTCGGCAGCATCATCGAATTCCGACGGAGCAGACCCTGCTCGCGGTTGCGGCAGGTTCTCGTTTTTCTCGACGGAGCGTTCTTCGGCAAGAGCATCGGATGCATCAACCATCTTCTTAAGCGCCTCGGCGACTGCACCCATGGCACCACCGTTGCTGACGACGGCGTCAATGGCTCGGCTGAGCTTCTTGCGGAGCCCCGCAAATTCGTCACGGTCAAGCTCGGCAACCTCTCCATGATAGTACATCAGGGGAGTCTTGCAGCGGGCACAGCAAAAAACCATCATATTGGCCTTATCGCCTTGAATCTGTGCGTCAAAAGAAGTGCCGCAGTGGGGGCAGTCAATATGCAATTCGCTCATGCCCTATAATGTAGAAATTTTTGACAATTCAGGCCAACACGGCCACAATATTTTATCTTTGCGACATGCTTTGTCAATGGCTTTATCATTTAACTAGTATTGATCTTTTCGACGGTCGTCTGTTCCGTGCAGGTACCGCCGCCATGCTTTCCATCATCTTAGTCATGTGCCTTATGCCGGTCTATATCCGCAAGCTCCAGAGCCTTGACGCAACCTCCGACTTCGATAAGGACGGAAAATCCAAGTCTCCCCCGATCATGGGGGGCCTCCTCCTAGTAATCGTTGTAGAAATCGTGTCGCTCCTGGTGTGCAAGATGAACGGGTACACCATTTCGACCCTGATCGTGCTAGCGGCATTTTCTGCCGTGGGCGCCATCGACGATATCGCAAAGGTCAAGGCCAAGCGCCTGATCAAGCTCGGCAAGCTCAAGGCCGCCGACTACATGGACAAGGCCGACGGCATTTCCAGCAGCCTTCGTCTGTTCCTCTATTTCTTGTTTAGCCTGGTCGTTGCCATTTTCTGCTACAAGTTCATTCCCGAACTCAAGGGCGACCTGACCATTCCCTTCTGCCCCATTAGTGTTTTCCAGATTCACCTGCCCAACTGGATTTTCGTCGGATTCATGACCTTCGTGATTGCAGCTTCTGCCAACGGAACGAACTTCACCGACGGTCTCGACAGCCTTGTCTCTGTACCGATTCTTTCAAGCATGGTGTTTGTGGGCCTCGTGGCCTATGTGAGCGGCAACTTTATCTTTAGCCAGTACTTGAGTGTTCCTTACCTGCCAGGCTGCGACGAACTTTTCCCGCTCGCCATGTCCATTGCAGGCGCACTCCTCGCCTACTTGTGGTTCAATAGCCCTCCGGCCGAAATCTACATGGGCGATGCAGGTTCCGTGGGCTTTGGCGCAGCGATTGGCATTATGTTCATCCTGGTGCAAGCAGGACTATTCCTCCCCATCGTGTGCATTATCATCATCGCCGAAGCCTGCTCCGTGCTCCTGCAGATCAGCTGGTTCAAGTTCACCAAGAAGACCACCGGCGAAGGCAAGCGCATTTTCCTTTGCGCCCCGCTCCACCACCACTACCAAAAGAAGTGGGAAGGACGCTTCCCGAGCAAGCCGCTCATGAATTCCAAGATCGTGTGGCGCATGCACCTCGTGAGCATCTTCGCCCTCATCGTGAGCATGGTAATTTTCTTCGGCATTCGTTAGCCGACAATCATTTTTGCATAAGTAAAAAGCCAGCTTACGCTGGCTTTTTTGATTTATAACAAGCAACGGACGGGAAGTTTCTCATTGAGGAATTTACTATCTACGCTCCAAAAAACCTCATCAGTATTACCTAGTACCCCCACATAACCTTCATTTATCCCACCGCCCGCATATATCCAAAAATATGCATTTTGCCCCATTTCGCTCCCATCAGTCCCAAAACCCGTAGGCAAGACAGAAAAGAGATATTCGTCAGTACCGTTTCCCTTCTCAGAACTTTCCCAGCCAGCACCCGATTTAAGCATTTTCCCCGCTATCGCTTGTCCCCCTACATTGGCAAACAAGACTTCATAATCGTAGTCGCTAGGAAAATCAAGGCCTGCCCCCAGGCATGCATCCATCGCTCTAATCCAGCTATATAAACGCCCATACTTGACACAATTACTGTCCTCATTATTGTAGCAGGAACTTTTTTCGTCTTTATAGTTCATATTTTGGGCAAGCCATGTCTGAGTCCCTATAGTAACAGTCTTGTATGTTTGATGATCCCGCGGATCGACCCAAGTGCCTTCAATGGGCTCTATCTTGCTGCTACTTGACGGAGCAACGGAACTCGATGATTCCGGTTCGTCCTTGACACAACGAATGGAAAGGCCATTGTCCTTGAAGTGATCGTGCATAGCCCAATAATGTTCCCCAGAGTCACATCTAGGACCTCGATGATTTGCTTCATCAAAACTTATTTCAACAGACATCCAGAAACACGCACTGGCACCCCTACTAGCAAATGTACCCCTATCAGAAAGGCCTGCGGGTAGAATAGAGAACCCAAAATCGTCCGTGCCATTATAATCATCTCGCATATCATATTCATCAGAGTCATCACAGAAATAACAAGGCCAACCAGAGGTTGATTTGAGTTTACGCCAAGTGTCTTCTCCAAACCCACCACCAGCTGCATCCAGCAGAGAGGCAAATTCATCATCCGGCAGATGCCAACCTTTGGGGCAGATTCCACGGACGCGACCGAGATCATGACCTTTCGAACAATAAGCCCCAAATCCGCAACCCTTTCCTGTTGAACTGAACACCCCCGCACTATCCATTGCATCAGCCCAAGTGTAAAGTCGCCCATATTTAGTGCAGTTGCTGTCCACATCATTGTAGCAATGGCTCTTTTCCGTCTTAAAGTTCAGGTTTTCGGCCATCCAGGTTTGCGAACCAATGGTAACGACACGGTACTTCTGGCCGTCACGTCCATCAACGATGTATTTCTCATCTGACGAAGACAATTCTTCCGAAGAAGACGAGTCAAGCATCGTAGAAGGTTCTTCCGCAGAAGAAGTAGACGAATTAGAGCAAGCCGCCAACATAGCAGCCGTAAGCGAAAATATTGTAGATAAGACACATTTCATAAGACACCCCATGCATAAAGTTTTTTTCAGACGAGATTTCTCGTTGATATAAATATACCTTTTTAGGCAAATGTAGTGTTACATTTCTATATTATTCCATATGAACGACATTATCGAAACTTTGAATGCGGCGGGGCAGCAAGAGCTGGTCGCCAAGCTTGAATCTTTGAGCGGGGATGCCCGCAAGAATCTGGAACGCGACATTGCTAGCCAGGACTGGGAAGAACTCAAGGCTCTTTACACCGAAAAATCGAACGCCTCGCTCGACGACAACGTGTCGGGCGACTTGAAGCCTATGCCGTTCAAGATTGCAACCGACGACTTGCGTTACGACTTCTGGAAAGAAACAGGAGAAATTCTTCTCGGCAAGGGTCAGGTGGCCGCATTCTTGGTTGCAGGCGGTCAAGGTTCCCGCCTCGGTTTCGATGGTCCGAAGGGCATGTTCGATATCGGTCTTCCGAGCCACAAGAGCCTGTTCCAGTTGCAGGCGGAACGCTTGCAGAACCTGGCCGCACAAGTCGGCCACCCCATTCCGTGGTGCATCATGACGAGTCCGCTGAACCACGAAGCAACGGTCAACTTCTTTACCGAACACAACTTTTTCGGTTACGCCCGCGAAAACATTCGATTCTTTGAACAGGGCACCATTTGCGCGCTCGACCCGAACGGAAAGGCCGTCGTAGACGAAAACAACCGTTTGGCACTCGTTCCCGATGGAAACGGCGGCTGCTTCCGCGCGCTCGCCCAGAGCGGAACCCTCGCCTGGTTGATTGAAAAGGGCGTGCGCTACGTATTCCTTTATAGCGTCGATAACGCACTCTGCCGCATTTGCGACCCCGCCTTCATCGGTGCTCTCGCGAGCGAAGGTCGCAGCATGTCGGCATCCAAGGTGGTACACAAGGCGGGACCCAACGAAAAAGTGGGCATCTTCGCCTTGCAGAACGGCAAGCCCGGCGTCGTCGAATACAGCGACCTTCCCGAAAACTACCGCGACATGACAAACGCCGACGGAAGCCTCACATTCGACGGTGGCAACATCGCCATTCACCTGTTCAAGCTTGAGGGCCTGCGCAAGTTGCAGACAAGCAAGCTCCCGTGGCACACTGCCCGTAAGACCGTTTGCGGCATCGAAAAATGCTGGAAGTTCGAACAGTTCCTGTTTGACGCCTTCCCGCAACTGGGCACGATGATGCCGTTCGGCGTGGTCCGCGAAGAAGAATTTTCGCCCGTGAAGAACGCCGAAGGAAACGACAGCCCGAAGACCGCTCGTACCATGATTGGCCGCCTTCACCGCGAATGGTTGCGCAAGGCCCACGTCGAAGTGACCCCGAACAAACTGTACGAAGTGTCGCCCACGTTGAGCTACGCCGGCGAAGGACTCAGCCGCCGCGTGTTTGAACGTGAACTCGGCAGAAACATTCTGGAATTTGACGAAGAGTAAGACATACAAGATTCTGCTGAACGTTTTGTTGAGAGTGCCGGATGTTTTCTATTCGGCACTTTTTGCGGTTGCTTTTCCAGTCTACAAGGCACTCCACACCAAGCGAGCTTACGGCCGCACGGTAAAGCACCTCAAAAATGCGAAGGCCTATTTGAAAATAAGCACTACGGCCCGCGACGTTTTCAAGGGAATCTTCTGGAACGCGTTGGATTCGTACCGTGGACTCGCCCGCTTCAAAAGTGTCGAAAGCAGGATCGTCTACGAGAACGAAGAAATCATCCGTGATGCAATCGCGGAATGCGCCAAGAACGGCAAGCCCATTGCTGGCATCAGCATCCATCAAGGCGCATTTGAGCTGCTGCATCGGGCTCTTTGCCGCTACAGCGAACACGTGCACCTGATTACCGATTCCGTTGGCGACGAAGCCTTCCGCGAAGTCCTCAAGGATCTCCGCAGCGCCCCGCACCTCACCGAATACCACCCCGAAGAAACAGGAAAACTTCTCCGTGACCTGTTCCACACCAAAGGAATTCTCGCGATGGTATTCGACCAAGGCAAGAACACCAAGGGCAACTCCGTCGAACTCTTCGGACAAAAGAGTACACTGTACCTACGCCTTCCGCAAAAGGTGAACGAGATGGGTGCAGGCATCGTCCTCTTCCGCACATGGACCGAATACGCCCCCCAAAAGCGCATCGTGATTCGCTTCGAAAAATACTATCCGCCTCAATTCGACAAAACGCACGTGGACCACAAATTGCAAAAAGACGAGCACAGTGCACTCGTCTCAAGTATCGCAAAAGAAATTGAATCGTGGATTTCCGAGCACCCCGAACAGTGGAGCTGGAATTACCACGGAAACTTCAGTTAGTCACCGAACAGGGTATCCTTGATGCGCTGGAAGGTAGACTCTTCTTCGCCGCTACGCACCATCACCACAATCTTTGACTTCGCGTAATGATCCGTGAAATTCACGATCCGTTCGCGTTCTTCGGTGACTGAAAGTGCCGCAAGACCGATATCGGCCTTTCCAGAATCCACCGCAGCAATGATTTCGTCAAAATCGATATCGACAATTTCAAGCGGACGTTCCATAAAATCCGCGATGTAACGCGCAATCTCTATATCTATTCCCTGGGGACCATTTTCGGTTCTGAACTCGTACGGCGGGAACTCGGCATTGGTCGCAATTCTCAATACAGGACCGCTCGCAGAATCCGGCTTAAAATGGTAATCGCCCGAACCGCCAATATACGACCCGAAAATAGAATCATAGACGCCCATCGTCCGCATTTGGATAAGGGCCATGTTCACCGTATCGAGGAGTCCCCAATTCTTCTTGGCGACAATTCCCGCATACGATTCTTCCATAAAGACTTCATCAAGAATGCGCAGGGACTGATATTTGCCTTCAAAGACAGAAGCAGGAGCATCGTCACCCAGAACGGCATCCACGTCGCCACGACGAAGCGCCTGAACGGCCTCTTCCAAGGTAGGATACTTTTCCACCAGGATCTTCGCCGTATCACCACCAAAATCTGCAGCATATACCTCAGCGGTGCTTGCCTCCAGCACACCAACCTTCTTATTCGCTAAATCCTTAATTGCAAAGACACGATTTTCCGGGGTGTCGGACTTCCCACATCCCGTGAAGCAAACGAAAAATGCAATCAGTGCCCCCAGCACCCATTTTTGTTTCATCGTTACAAGGACCTCACAATATACTTACAATTAATTTCAATATAGCAAAAAAGCCCCGACAGGGGCACCGAAGATATTGTAAAAAGCTTTTTCAACCACCAATCAAACGGGAAATCCGCTAAAACAAGAGCATCGGAGGCCAATGTCCCGCCTTCGGGCGCTCCTTGAATTCCGCTCCAGGCATAAAATCGGCCAAGGCCATCGTCATTGAAGGAGGAATCGCCCTATCCATACGCCCATAGAAGACCTGCACGTCCCCCGTTTCCGTATCGATCGAGGATTCTATGCGATTTTTCGCCATATACTCCAGACCGATGCGCAACGCATCAGGATTCATGCGCTTGGCACATTTCAACCAGTCGTCCTGCCATTCACCCAGTTCATCTTCCAGCAGTTCATAAAACGCATTGATTGTCGCATCCGACGCCGTCAGGGTCTGGTGCGCAATAAAGGACAGATTTTCCGTAGTCCACTCGCTTTCTTCGGAACAGTAATCCGCAAAAGGAGACAAGAGAATCCAATGTTGACCTTTAGGCCGAGAGGAAGCATTCTTCAACAGGGCAAAGGCACCCAGGCCCCACCCGACAACGGTCGATGCAGAAGCAAGTTCCGATTCACCAAACAAATGATCAAGACTCGAAACCATTTTTTCGTAAGGAACAAAAAGATGGTCCGCCTCTGGCGATATAGCCGCCAGCTCGTCTTCCCACAACCCCATATCCGAGGCAAAATCCGGGAGCCATATCCATTTTTCTTTCATAGCGCGTTCCTAAATTCTGTTCGTAATACATTCCTAAATATACAGAGTTTTTTTGAAATGGAACAATTCTCCAAAAAAAAATTCAAATTCACCTGTTTTTTATATTCCAACATGGAATATTCCGAATGAAAAATAAAGTTCATAGTTCACTTTTTGGTGATAATCATTATATTTTCTAGGTGATGTTTCAGAGAAATAAATTCATTCTTCGTTTTTTCTTTTTTTGCTGCATGAGCCTTGCGCTTTCCGCATGGGCAGAAACATCGACCGACTCCCCTAGATACCCGCAAAGACCCTCCGAAAGCAACATCTACGACGACAACCATCTATTAAACGCGTCCGAGACAAGCCTTTTCAACAATCTTGCCGTAGAACTCTACCAAAAGACTGGGATTGAACTCACCTGCGTCCTACTAGACGACATCGGGCACGTGAATCAGTTCGAAAAAAGTGAACTCTACGCCCAGAATACCGCCAAGGAATGGAACCTCGGCAAGCAAGCCGACGGAATCATGATCTTTGTCGCCCAGAAGCAACGCTGGAAAAACATTGTCGTCACACCCGCTCTGGAGAAAACCTTCGACGAAAAGACTCTCGCAAAGATTCAACAGAAGACCCTGATTCCGGCATTCCGCGAATACAACTATGGCGAAGGAATTCTTTCCCTATCTTACGCACTCGCCCAAATAGGCGCCAAGGCCAAGGGGAAGGTTCTCGACATCGACGCCACCCCGTACAAGTTGAGCGAGAACAGTGTTCCCGCACTCATGATCCTGTTTATCCTCTTCGTGTTCTTCCTGGTTCTCATGGCTAAATTCAGCGGAGGCCGTGGCAACGGCATTCTCTGGTTCCTGTTCGGAGGCGCCATCAAGAACAAGAAGAAAGAGGAAGCCGAAGTCGGATTCGGCGGCGGATTCGGCGGCACCCCGAAAGGTTTCGGAGGCGGATTCGGAAACGGTCTCGGCGGAGGATTCAGCAGCGGAATGGGCGGAGGCTCTTCGTTCGGCAGTGGAATGGGACGTTTTGGGAAAAGGGATGACCTTTGGTGAGGTAGATTATGAAAAAGAACTTGAGTATCGTAGAACTGCAAAGATCCAAGTGGCCAGGCATGTTACAGCAGGCTCTAGGCGACAACCTGATTTCAGCGTTTATCCACGGCGACGGACTCGTGGAGGGGTTCAACGCGCTTGAAATGCCCTGGACGGTCAGCTTTATCCTGCGCGACAATTCGACAGCAAGCATCAAGGCCCTGCAGAACCTGCTCCACGACGCCAAGAAAGAAAACATCGAGTTCCGTTACTTCTTTACCCTCAAGGAAATCCAGACCTCCGAAGACGTTTTCCCGCTAGAATTCCTGCACATCGCCAACAGAAACGTCGCCCTTGCCGGAGCCAAGCCGCTCCCCAACTACGAACCGAACTTGGAATGCCTGCGACTGGAATGCGAACGAGAGCTGCGCGGGCTCCTGATCCATCTGCGCGAAGCGTTCCTCTACATTCAGCAGAGCAGAAACCCGCTCGGATTTTTCGCACGGGCAAATGCGACACTGCTCCCGATTATGTACGGTGTCTACTATTTGATCCACCGCACCTACCCCGAAAACCATCAGCAGATCTTTAACGAATATCCCTCGCTCAAGGCTCCCATCAGTAGCCGCAACGAAAAGATTTTCCTCGACAGCATAAATAACTATATTGCGACCGTCACCGACATCGTGAACCAAGTCGATACGATGGATGTAGTTTAACACGAGGAATGCATGATTTGCGACAGGATTCTAGGCACCACCCACCACGGCACCTATAAAAAAGTCATCGACGTTCTGTTTGAACGCCACGAGCTCAAGGAACATTCCATCCGCCGCATCGCGCGAGACGGCGTCGAAATCGAAGTGGAAGTCAACGAAGACCTACAAGAAGGCGACATCCTCGTCGAAACGGACCACTATGTTTACGCGGTGAAGATCTATGTTCCGAAGCCGCCAAAAGAAAATCTTGACCCCGTAAACAAGGTCAAGCATTATCTATAAAGATTTCCTGTAGCTTCCGCTACAGGATTTATTTTTAGTGGCTCATCATCTTGCCGTTAAGAGTCGCAATCCAGTGCTTGTTCATTGCCGTGGCAGGAACCTTCAAGGTCGTGATTCCCTTACCAATTCGCGTCTTGTACAGCACCGTTCCGTTCAAGTCGACAAGGGCAAACATTCCGCCCAGACTCGTCTGGATTTCGAGATGGTCGCCATTCACTGCAAAGTAGTTCGTCGGAGAAAGTCTGCTCAGATTTTCCATCTGAACATTCCTGTAATTTGACTGCGTTATGGTATCCTTCTGCCAATCCGGATCATGAATCACGGGCTCAGTCACAATGGGCTGCGCAGGTTCGGTAAATCCGAGTTGCCGGTCCATCCACTGCATTCTTTCTTTCATCTTCTTGCGGAGATGTTCGAATTCGCCGTCCCACGTGTCGGCGTTATTGCCACCCATGGTGATGCCGCCACCACCGCCACCCCACATTCCCCAAGGGTTCTGGTTCTGACCACCCTGGTTCTGGTTGCTGCAATATTTCATCGGCTCCGGATCGGGATCCCCCTGACCACTACCCTGCCCCAGGTTAGGCCAACGCTTAAAGTTGCGGTCAGCCGCCTTGGTGATGTAGACCTTCATGGAATCCAGGTACGCATCCATCGTCTTGGTATGCCACACTCCGCTGCGGAGTTCCGCCCAGCGCTTCTTCAATTCACTCTGATAATGGCTGTCCTTCCACATGCCGATAAGCCAATTAGGGGCTTTCAGACCTCCACCCATCATCATCATTCCACCCTGACCCTGTTTCTGAGGATTCTCGATTTGCCAGCCGTCGGTCGATGTCGAGCCCATGCCGCCACCGTTACTCATGGCAAGGTTAAAGTCCCAAGCCGGGCCAAGAGTCACCTTGCCACCCTTGCTGTCCTTGGGCTTGTGCAAGAAGAAACTGCACCAGTAGGAGTCGGAATTGTTGGTCACTTCTTCGTGCAGCACATAGTCAAGCGCAGAAGTCATATCCACATAATTTTCGTAGCCGCTACCATTCTTACCGTTCTTGAACAGATTTTCGAGATCATCCAGGTACTTTTTCAGGTAGGCCTGCTGCTGAGTTTGCAGGTTTTCCTTCTTGGGGTAGTGCATAATGACATTCAGGCCATCAGCCGTGCTGAAACCTTCCTTGTTGATATCTTCCATGCCCATGCCACCGGTATTGGTGCCCGTCTTGTCGAATGCCCAGATGTAGCCGCCAGTCACGTCGTCGCCACTGATGTCGGTTTCCTTGAGTTTGCTCACGTTTACACGATACTTGCCGCGCTTGATTTTTTCGATGAGCACGTAGACGCCGCGGTACACGCCGTTGATATACAAGTCGAAATGCCTGGTGCGGGGGCTGTAATGCCCAGCCTGCCTAAACAACCAATGGGCAAGGGCGTTGCGCATCATGCTCTTGTCCACATACGGACCATGCAAGACCCAGTCGTCGGCAGGAGGCAATCCGAACAGGCTTACATCCATGCCTTCGCCCTTCTCGTCGCGGACTTCGATGCTGTAACCCGGTTTCGGGAACTTGGCCGAGGACTGCCCACGAACCTTGATACCGATGTCATAGCGGGTCCCCTTGGCACTGTCGGCCACATTGTTCGTGGCGCCATCAAGAACCTTCATGGTGGCAAGGATTTTCTCGGTCACATTCTGATCGAGGCACTCGCCCTTGGTATCAATGAACACAATCGGCAGATCGTAGGTCTGCGCTAGCGAAAAAGACGCCAATAGCGCCGTGGCAGAAATGACTTTAGCCCAATAGCCCATAAAACCTCCAAATTGGATAATATAAAAATACACCCAAACGTGTAAAAATTATCGTTAAAATCAATTTACGCGTTGTGTAATTTTACAACACCACGGTATTTGTTGTGTAAAATCTTTTATATCCACCTTGGATAAATCTGTTTAGGGCAACTATCAGGGCGGTCTAGGCATCAAAATAGGCGTATACAAGCCAATGATGTAAAATTTTTGTATAATAATAGATGTACAAGCTACAGGAGGTAAATCATGTTTACCGATTCAAAAGCTCAAAAAGTTTTCGCCCTACCGTTCAACGTCAGGCTTTCCTGGCTGTGGTTTTTGGTTGCAGCCATACTATGCCTGCCGGGCACGACCCGCGCACAGGACAAGTTTACGCCTGCGGAACTTGACACACTCGTTTCTACTATTGCGCTCTACCCGGACCCGCTCCTAGTACAGGTGCTCGCCGCCTCCGTTCACGGTGACGAAATTCCGGGAGCATCCGACTGGGCCAACCAGCACAAGAATCTCAAGGGGCAGGAACTCGCCGAAAGGATCAAGCTCGAAGACCTCCCCTACGACGAAAGCGTCCAGGCGCTCATCCCCTTCCCGACCGTCCTTGCCACCATGGCAAAATACCAAGTATGGACCGACCAGCTGGGCGACGCTGTAGCCACCCAGAAAGAAGCCGTAATGGACGCTGTGCAGCGCATGCGTAGCGCTGCCTACAACCACGGCCACCTGCAAAGCAACGACCAGGTCAAGATCATCAAGCAAAAGACGATTATCATTGAGCCCGTCCAGAAGGAATATGTCTACGTGCCAGTCTACAATCCGCACGTCGTCTACTACACCTATTCCAGCGGCTATTCGGGACTGCGTTACCGTACCGGCGTTTGGATCGGCAGCTACTACGATCCCTGGGGCTGGAACAGCAGCCGGTTCGAATGGGATACGCACCTGATTTACGTTCACGACTACCGCTGGTACCACAACAGGCCCCGTCCGCACCATCCGCCGCGCCGTTACGCGCCGCCTCCGCGAACCGACCGCCACACTCCGCCACCGCCCAGGGGCGACCGCTACGCGGTCCCACCTAGCAAACCGGCGAAAACCCCGATGAACCACCGCAACGCGCCCATAAGCCACTCCTACGCTCCACAACCGCAACATACCTACAGCCAGACGAACGCACCCGTTTCCAGAACAGCAAACGTCAAGAACAACAGCTGGCAGGAGGATTACTATAACCAGAGCCACGGACAAACGTACGGCAATGTCACCGCCACTCGCAGCAGCGACAGGAACAGCGACCGCAACAGCTCCAGCCGCAGCAGTTCAAACGGAAGCTCACGGGGTGGCTTCGGAAGAAGTATGAGAAAGTGATTCTGTCGCGAAAATAGGACTATCGTAGGTGACGCCCTAATCCAAGGAGCGTCACTTTTTTTGAATGATCAGGCAGATAACGGGGAGTTTCTTGTCGACCTCGTTTTCACTCGGAATGATTTCGCTAGAAACGACTTCACAGTTGAGTTCCTTCACGAAAAACTCAAGCTGGCTGCGTTCAAAGCCGAGCCAAATGTGACCGTGCGTGATGCGGAAGGATTCTTCTTTGTGCTGCGCCAAGTCAAGGAGTGCAAGAGTTCCCCCGCGCTTGAGGATTCGCACCGATTCCTTAAGGGCCAAGCGCGGATCCGTTGCATGGTGAAGCACCTGGCTCATCAGGACGAGATCCGCAAAATTGTCGGGAAGTCCCGTGTTCACCATATCGGCCACCTTGGGCGTCACGTTCAGGATATTTTTCTGCTTCAAGATTTTCTGGAGGCCACTCACCACCTTCGGGTCGTAGTCGAGTGCCGTCACGTGCTTACAACGATGACAAAGCATCAGCGTGAGGTCGCCGCCTTCGCCACAGCCCACATCGACTGCGTTTTCGAACGGGTACATGAGGCGACCGAACAGGCTGATTTGCGCCTTGAGGCTTCCGCCGGCCTGGTCCAGCTTATGAATCTGTCCCTTGGTCTTGTCGGTGCGGTCTTCGAGCACCTGGGCGGCGCGACACTTGAGAATATCCTTATCCGGAAGAGCCTCGTAGGCGTCGCGAATCATCGAGAGCATTCGGGTGCTCAGGTAAAGTTCCTCGCTCAGGCGGTAATACGCCTTGATGCCATCGCGACGGTCCTTGAGAAGGTTGCACGCAGAAAGCTTCGCCAAATGTCGGCTCGCATTACTCTGGTGAATATCCAGAATGTCCTTGATTTCGTTGACGGTAAATTCTGCCTGGTCCAGAAGCAACAGGATTTTGAGGCGCATTTCATCGGAAATGGCTCCAAACAGGTCCATGCTAGGTACGATCGGTTCGCGATTACTTAAAGATTCAGCCACAAAAGCTCCATTCGTTTTCTTTGAAGCAATATAATTTTTTTAGCTTAGGGGCTGTATGTATTTTTTCAAAAGGTCACTGATTGTAGGCATTCTGCTCCTGACTGGTTTCGCCCAAGCTTCCGAAGCAGCACGCCCTACATATAAACTGAGCCTTGAAAACGATTTACCGACGACCTTGGCCGCAGGCGGCATGTTCGGGATAGGGATGTTCCTTTATTCCCGCATGGACGCCCCCGAAACTCTGAAAGACAAAAACGACCTTTTGCCCTGGGACAAGCCCCTGGCCGGCCGCTACAGCGAAACCGCCGACAAGGCAAGCGACATCGGTTCCGTTTTGGCCATTGCCCCACTAGCAATAGGGGGTATCGCCTGGTACAACGGAAACTCTACCGGAGGTGAATTCGCCACCTTTACCGTAATGCTCCTGCAAGCTGTCGGTATCGGGAACGGGATCAACGTGGCTATGCGCTCGCTCGAAATCTGGCCCCGCCCCTACATGTACGCCCCTTCGACAAGCTCGGGGACCGAAGCCGGCAAGGAAAAAGCCGAAAAAGCTAAGCCGGAAGCCTACAGGTCGTTCTTTTCGGGGCATGCCACCGCCGCCTTTACCGTCGCCACATTTACCGACGAGTGGTTCAGGACAACTTACCCGAATTCTCCATACAAAGGAATCGTGAGAGCAACCGCCTACTCTCTTGCTGGTCTCGAAAGCATGCTACGAGTCGCCGCCGGTAAACATTACTTAACCGATGTCATCGTAGGAGCGCTCGTGGGAACGGGCGTGAGCATCGGAATCCTGGAATTGCACCGGGACCGTAACGAAAACTTTTCAGTTTGGGCCGGTCCGGGTGTAGCGGGAATCACATTTCGTATATAACATAAAATTGTAAGATTCGCTTTCAGAAACTCCTGTATATATTCAATAGTGTAGGCGGTAAATTCCGCCACAAGGAGTGCGAGTAATGTTTGGAATTAACTTCAATCGACTGGTCGCTGCGGCTGCCGTTATGGCATTCTGTTGCGGCACGTCCTTCGCCGCAGGTCCCAAGATGGGCCAGCACAAGGTCGCCAAGATTTCTGCCAAGAAATCCCACATGACGCACTCCAGCAAGAAAGCGAAGATTGTTCCTGTCGAACAGGATCTTTCCGAAGAAGAACTTTTCGCCATTGCTCTTGAAAGCAAGAACATTTCTAAAGACGGCAACACGCTGACCGACAAGCGCGACGGCAAGACCTACAAGGTCGAAATCAAGGGCGACAAGGCATGGATGAAGAACAACCTCGCCTTCAGCCTTTCTACCCCCAAGCAGTGCCTGCTCGAAGACGAAGGCAACTGCAAGAAGTTCGGACGTTTCTACAGCCACAAGGAAGCCTCCAAGGCCTGCCCCGCTGGCTGGCACCTCCCCAACGACGGTGAATGGCGCGACTACCAGAAAGACCAGTCCAAGCTCGACTGGAACAACCTGGGCAAGGGCGGCTGCAAGGACTGGGACGGCTACTGCGAAGGCGACAATACTGGTCACTACTGGTCCGCCTCCAAGGTGAAAAAGAACACCGCACGCTCCTGGGAATTCCGTAGCGTCGCCCACAGCATCAACCGCACCGACGAAAGTCTCTCCAAGGGTCTCTACGTGCGCTGCGTGGCAGACCTCCGCTAACGATCTTTCAAATCCCTCCATAAAGAAAGCCTCCCAAGGGAGGCTTTCTTTATACGTTTCCGTTCTGTCATCCAGCCCCTTAAGGGGTTGAACCCAGTTACTTAAGTCCGTCGACCACCAGCTTCACGACACCGCGGGCAAAATCAGCAGACTTGATCGACTTTGTCGTCGGGATTCCCTTTTCTTTCTTGAGGTCCAGAATCAGGTAGTCAAGGCAATACTCGTCATCCTTGCCGGTGTAGGTCACGTCGAAGTAGTAATCGTCGAAATTAAACTTCGGGGCAGCCTTGGTATCATTCTTGTATTCTTCATAAGCGGCTTCGCAATCCTTCTGTTCGTAGGCATAGCGCAGCTGGAAAGAAACGTTACAGGTCCGCTTGGCATAAGTTACCTTGATCGTACCCGAAGACGACTTGAAGTTTTCAGCCTTCAGCTTTACAAGGCCGTCGTACATCGAGAGTTCGCTACAGTTCAGGGCGCGGATATCCGAAAGCATCTGCTTTTCTTCGACCTTCGCTCCGTCCGCCTGGAAACGTTCATAGAAAGCGGCAAGCGTCGCATCCATATTTTCCAAGGCAGGAACACCGCTGCGGAACAACGAGTAGTAGTCCTTCATCAGGCAGTTGCCGTCGTAACGGACGACCTTCTTGAACAAGTCCTTTTTCTCGAAGCGGAGCCCGTTCTGGATGCGTTTGGAATCGTAATCAGGATCCGCCCAGAAGCCCCTCGGGAAAGCACCGTCATCCAAGCTGTACTTGATTTCTTCGGCACCCTTTTTAAGAGTGATGATTCCCTTGTTCTCGTAAGCCTTGTAGGTCACCGTATCCCATTCGTCGGCATCCTTAGGGCCCACCAGATTGCCGAGAGTACCTTCCTTACAGACAGGGTAAATCTGCTTGAGCGTGGAATCCTTCTTGTTGTAGGAGTACTTCGCCTTCGACAATACCATTTCAAAGGAACTTTCCATACTGAAAACGCCAGAGCTGGAGCTGTCGTCGCCGCAAGCCACCAAGGCCGCAGACGACACCAGGGCGAAGGCGCCCAGGATTCCGGAATTAACAAAGTGCTTGATCATATTTTCTCCATTTATAAAATCAGATTTCACCCTTGAAGAATGATTCAAAGTCTATATCACTTACCATATCGACGACAAACTCGGGTTTGTCAATCAGCTTGTCCAAATCTTGCTGTTTTGTTTCGCCGCAGAGCGGAAGCACAAAACGGCAGCCGCTGCGCTTGGCGAGTTCAAAGTCGGTATACAGGCGGTCGCCCACAAACAAAATCTCTTCGGGCTTAAACTTTTTCAAAAGACCCGATAGCATGGCAGGGTTCGGCTTGCCGAAGCTGCGTTCCGGTTCTACGCCGTAAGCAGTCTTGAGAAGAGCCATGAAACTTCCGATGTCAGGCACAGGGCCATTGGCATCGGGGCAGACAAAGTCGGTGTGCGTAACCCAGAACGGAATCTTGCGCTGCACGCGGAATGAGAGTTCGCAAAGTTCGCGGTAGTCGAAGCTGTTATGGTAGGCAATCAGCACGAGTTCGGTATCGGCAACGTCCGGGCGCAGGTTGAGCGTCGGATCTTGTGCGGCAAACCATTCCGTGACTTCAGGGTTTGCAAAGAAGAATACATTCTTGATGCCTTCTTCATGGATGGCATCGAGCGACAGGTACAGCGCCGAGATAATGGCATCGTCGGTGAGCGGGAGGCCCATGACCTTGAGACGATTTTCGTAGAAGACCGGCGACTTGCTGGTATTGTTACTCAAGTAGTAGACCGGCACATGCTTTGCCACGCGGCAGACGGTCTTGACCGCCTTCGGGTACGGGCGACCACTCAGGTAAAGGGTTCCATCGAGATCGAATACGACTGCTTTTACGGGGCAACGCTTTTGCATGTGACCGAATATAGTAATTCAAGGACAATGTTAAAAAGAACAGGAGTTTAAAGACCCTTTTTCATCGACCTGTACCTATAAATAAAGAACTTACAGCTGTTTTATAGGTACAAAACGGATGTATTTTGCAACAAAAAACAGAGAGCCACAAATAAAAGACATTCTGCTACCTATAAATGCTGCTCACCGGCACGGTTTTATAGGTATTTTTATATTAGTTTGTTCACAAATTATAAAAAGAGAACCCATAAACAAAGCGTTTTTATCTTTTTTATAGGTACGGTCGAAAAATACAATCTTTGTCGGACCTATAAAAGTTCTATACTGACTCGGTTTATAGGTACTTTTGAAGGCTTCCAAGACATTTCATCTCTACTTTACGCGGTTCGACAGATGATGTTCCGCATAAAACATTTTTATTTTTACAACTATGAAGACTCCTGATAGCCGCTTTTATTGCCCGCTGATTTCAGTCGGCACCATTACCCTTGACGAGAACGAGAGCAGCCACGCCGTGCGCGTGTGCAGGGCGTGTAGCGGCGATGTCTTGCAGCTGTCCGATGGCTTGGGACATTACGCCGACGCCATCATCGAGGTTGCCGACGCGAAAGCCTGCCAGGTGCGAGTCGATACGGTAATCGAGGCTGAGCACCCGCGGCCCAAGGTGTCGCTCGGGATTGCCTGTCTTAAGGACGACGCCTTGGAAGAAGTCGTCTTCCATGCAGCGCAGACTGAAATTGACAAGATTATCTTCTTGCGCACGGACTTTTCACAGGAGCCCAAGAACTCCGACTTAAAAAAGACCGTGCGCCGCGCAGAACTCAAGAGCCTCGTGAGCCTCAAGCAATCGAAGAAAGCATGGATGACCGCAATCGAAGGCCCCGTCGAATTCGACAAGTGGCTTGAAAGCTACAAGGGCGACTTGATTCTCTGCGACATCGACGGAGAACGCCAGCTTAATTTAAGCGCTTCAGACAACGCATCGGCTAGCAGCGACAGCTCGGGCGCAAACGAGAACGCCGCTCCGATTACTTTGTTAGTAGGCCCCGAAGGTGGATTCTCACTACGCGAAATAGAAGCAATAAAGACCTTCCAAAACGGGAAGGTCCACTTGCTGAATCTCGGCAACACGCGCCTGCGTGCGCGCACTGCCGCAATCATTGCTTTAGGGAAAATACTGTAATGGATCACCGCGGGGTTTCACCCCTCGCGATGACGTGATTTTTATAAAGACACTTTCACCTTTTCGCGCATGGCCATGACTTGCGCCTTGGCTTCTTCCACCGTGTTACGGCGAGCAAGCAGCACGCCCAGGCGGCGGTGGCCCTTGAGCTCGGGCTTACCAAACAGGCGAAGCGCAGTGTCAGGTTCTGCAAGCACTTCTTCGAGGCCGCCAAACTTCACGTGATCGGAATTGCCGTCCACCACGATGGCCTTCGAAGCACTCGGGCCGTGGAATGCAATGTTCGGAATAGGCAGGCCGAGAATGGCGCGGGCATGCAGCGCAAATTCAGAAAGGTCCTGGCTAATGAGTGTCACCATGCCAGTATCGTGCGGACGCGGGGACACTTCGCTGAACAAGACTTCGTCCTTGCACACAAAGAGTTCCACACCAAAGATGCCACGGCCGCCGAGAGCGTCGGTGACCTTCTTTGCAATCACCTTGGCCTGTTCCAGCAGTTCCGGCTTCATCGGCTGCGGCTGCCAAGATTCCTGGTAGTCGCCGCCCACCTGGTGGTGACCGATCGGTTCCAGGAAACTCGTGCCCGCCACATGGCGAACCGTGAGCAAAGTAATTTCGTAATCGAACGGTACAAAGCCTTCCACAATCACGCGGCTAGCATGGCCCGTGCGGCCTTCGTGCTGGGAAATGTCCCAGGACTTCTGGATGTCGGCTTCGGTCTTGATAACGCTCTGGCCGTGGCCCGAGGAACTCATGACCGGCTTGATCACGCACGGAATACCGATTTCCTTGACTGCCGCCTTGAAATCTTCAAAATTATCAGCGAAACGGTACGGGCTCGTCTTGATGCCGAGTTCTTCAGCAGCGAGTCGGCGAATCCCTTCGCGGTTCATCGTGAGCTTGGTGGCCTTCGCGGTCGGAATGACGTTGTAGCCTTCCTTCTCGAGTTCCACGAGCGTGTCGGTCGCAATGGCTTCGACTTCGGGAACGATGTAGTCGGGCTTTTCCAGTTCAATCACACGGCGGAGTTCAGCCCCATCGAGCATGTTGATGACATGGCTACGGTGAGCCACCTGCATACCAGGAGCGTTGGCATAACGGTCTACGGCAATGACTTCGATGCCGAGACGCATCATTTCGATGATAACTTCTTTACCCAGTTCGCCGGCCCCGCAAAAGAGGACCTTGGTTGCACTAGAACTTAGAGGTGTACCGATTTCTGCCATACTAAAACTCCTTAGTTTAGGAATAATATAGGTAAAGTTCGCCGGCCTTTTACTTGCGGCGCATCCAGAAGGCCATAAAGACAAGCACCGAGAGAATACACACCGCAATAATCAGCCAGAAGGCCATCGGCGAACCGACCGTCGCGTCGCCGTTCATACCAAAGGGCAGCTTCACGTTCATGCCGAACAAGCTTGCGAAGAACGTCGGGAGCGAAATAGAAATCGTCACGATCGTCAAGTTCTTCATTAGCGTGTTCACGTTGTTGCTGATGACGCTTGCGCGGGCATCCATCATGGACGTCAAAATGTTGGCGTAGATTTCAGCTTGCTGCAGGCTCTGGCGGTTTTCAATCACGATATCGTCCAGCAGTTCCCGTTCGCTCTCGGTCCAGTTCAGGCTGCGGCCAATCTGCAACTTTTTCAGGAGCGTGTCGTTGCTGTTCAAGGCGCTCACGTAGTAAATCAAGCCCTTGTTCAAGCTGAACATCGAAAGCAGGTACTTGTTTTCCATGGCCGTACGCAGCTTCTGTTCCAACTCATCGTTGATGCGGTTGATAATCTTCAAGTGTTCGTTGAAGTGGAAGATGGCGTAGCTCAACACGCGAAGCACAAAGGTGTTCAGGCTGTCAATCTTCGAGAAGCGCTTTTCGTCCATCACCGGGATGTCGGAGTCGGTGAGCAAAAGCACCCAGTCCTTGAAGATGAAGATACCGAAAGATTCCACGCGGAACTGGAAGTTGTCACTCGCGGAATAGTTCTTCGGCTTCTTAAACACGATGGTAGTAAAATCGTCGTCGTACTCGATACGGGAAAGTTCGTCCGAGTCGAATGCGGAGGCAATCGTATGTTCAGTGATTTCGTACTCTTTAACGAGCACACTTCGTTGCTCTTGGCTCAAGGAACCCATCATGACGATGTCGGCGCTGTCTTCGTTCGGGGCACTAGCGAGGCGACCCGATTCGATCTTGTAGTACTTCTTGAGCATAGGAGCCCCCTTTATCGAACGGCTTCAAATATAAAAAAAACCTCGGCAAAACCGAGGTTTTTTAAAGCTTTTTTTGAGTTTAGTGCTAAATTACACACCCTTCTTGAAGCGCTTGCTCCACCACAGAACGATCGGAGAGCAGATGCACACAGAAGAGTAGGTACCGATAAGGATACCGAAGCACTGGACCAAGCCGAAGTCGCGGATGGAAGAACCACCCATCACGGCGAGGATCACGCACACGAACAAGGTCGTGAGAGAGGTCACCATGGTACGGCTGAAGCACTGGTTCATAGACTTGTTGATGGTTTCGGCGAAGTTGCTGGAACCATACACGGCAGTATTTTCACGAATGCGGTCGAAGTTCACGATGGTGTCGTTCACGGAGTAACCGATCATGGTGAGGAGCGAGGCAATCAAGGCGCCGTCGAAGGAAAGACCGAAGGCAGAGATGAAGCCGAGCGTAATCACGGTATCGTGCACCAGGCCGAGCACGGCAGCGACACCGAAGCCGAGACCGAACTTACCGAAGCGGAACCACACGTAAATCAGAATGCCGAGCCATGCGAGAATCACAGAAAGGATTGCGTTAAAGCGGAGTTCCTTACCGATGGTCGGACCCACATTGTCCTTAGCGACGATTTCGCACTTCTGACCGGCCTTTTCGAAGGCCTGAGCCATCTTGAGTTCGAACTGGGCGTCGTCAGAGGCACGCATGCTGATCTGGTAGGAGTTAGCGGAAGTACCGCCGAGCGTACGGACCTTCGTGCCAGAGATGCCGGCAGCGGAGAGAGCGTTGCTCAAATCCTTTTCGTGCTTGTCGCTATCCTGATACTGCACGGTGTAGACCTGGCCACCCGTGAAGTCGATGCTGAAGTCAAAGCCCTTGATGGCAATGAAAGCGATAGAAGCAACAATGAGGATTGCAGAAACGAGACCGAAACGACGGCGGTTCGGAATGATCTGGAGGTTCGCTTCGTTGATAGCCTTGAAGCCGCCACCGATCGAAAGTGTCGTAGCGTCGCGCTTGGCAAGCTTCCAATCCAAGATGGAGCGGGTCACCGTGATAGCGCAGAACAAGGAGGTCAAGATACCGATCGTAAGCGTAAGCCCGAAACCCTTCACGGAACCGGTACCAATCTTATAAAGGATAAGGCCGGTAAGCACGGTGGTCAAGTTGGAGTCCAAGATGGCACCGAAGGCGCGTTCGTAACCCTTGGCCACAGCGGCGCGGGCGGTCAGGCCGTTCTTGAGTTCTTCACGGATACGTTCGTAAATAATCACGTTGGCGTCGAGAGACATACCGACCACGAGGATAAAGCCTGCGATACCCGGCAAGGTCAACGTAGCGTTAAACACAGACATCACGGCGGCGGTCACCAAGGTGTTGATCACCATACCGAAGCTTGCAATCAAACCACCGAGGCGGTAGTAGGCAACCATGAACACCAAGCAGAGGATAAGGCCGATAGCACCGGAACCGAAGCCCTGCACAATGTTTTCTTCACCGAGGGTTGCACCCACGCTGCGGCTTTCAATAATCTTCATCGGGGCCTTCAGGGCACCAGCGCGGAGCACCACGGAGAGACGGTTAGCTTCGGCCATGTCGTCGAGACCCGTAATCTGGGCTTCGCCGTTCGGGATACGGTCGCGGATCACCGGAGCGGAAATCACCTGGTTGTCGAGCACGATAGCCATCTGCTTGCCAATGTTAGCGGCAGTCACGGCAGAGAACTTTTTCGGACCGATGCCACCGAACTTGAGGCTCACAGCCACTTCACCGGCGCTCACACCGTCAGACACGCGGTACGGACGAGCATCGACCACATCGTCACCGGCCATTTCAGCACGGCGCTTGAGGAGGTAAAGACGCTTAGCCTTGATCTTGGAATCGCGCTGCACCGGTTCGAGACCGCTGCCGAAAGCGAAAGCGACATCGCGCGGGATCAGCTTCTGCACACCTTCGGTAGCAAGGAGCTTCTTGACCTTTTCGACATTTTCTTCGGCGATAAAGCCACCGTTACCAAAACTCAGGTAGTAAGCGGAAAGGGCAACGCCGACCTCAGATGCCGGTTGAGCCTCGACTGCAGCAGAATCCTTGGCGGAATCGGTAGCAGCGACTTCAGCGGCAGGAGCCTTACCGAGGAGTTCGTCATCAGAAAGGGCCTTAGTCGTGTCCTTGGCGGAATCAGCCTTGGCAACCGTAGAATCCTTGGCAGGCGCAGCCGTGGAATCCGTAGCAGCAGAGTCAGCCACAATGTCGGTGGTCTGGCGGGTCAGGTACTGGTCGATGAGGCCAACCACCTGCGTAAACTTTTCGGCTTCGGCCAGAATCTTGAATTCGAGCTTAGCGGTCGAACCCACGAGAGCCTTTGCAGTGGAGTCATCCACGCCTGCCAGTTCAACCACGATTCGGTCGTCGCCAGACGGGGAAATCTGCGGTTCAGAAAGACCGTACTGGTCAACGCGGTTACGGATGATTTCGAGGGACTGTTCCTGAATGTCCTTGATATCGTCGCCCTTGACGTTCGACTTGTCGATTTCGAGCGTAATGGCCGTACCGCCGGCAAGGTCCAAGCCGAAGTTGATGGACTTTGCGCCCACCTTCGGATTTTCCTTGAGGAAGGTCTGCTTTTCTTCGCCCTTCTTGGTGTGAACCTGGATAGAAGGCCATACCGTGTAGGCCGACAAAACAATGACGAGGAGAATAATCAGTTCTCGCATGCCGAATTTTTTCTTGTTCATTTGTAATCCCTATAAGGCATTATTCACTAAGTTTTGCGCCCAAATGTAGAAAAAGTTACGCCTTAATGTCTTCCCGGCCTTGTGCCGGGATCTCCTTTTTAAGCCGAAATTCACACGAATTCAATTTTGCTAACGCAAAATCTGATTGTTTTAGGTTTTTAAACAATGCTGAATTTAAATTCAGTGCCGTCTTGCAGCACAACGAGCGTCATCGTCTTTCTGCCGAGGGTTCGTTCAATGGCAAAGCCATTGTCGGCTGCGCGGATTTCGAGCGAACCGTCGCGGAGGACCGCATTCTTGTTACGGAGTTCAACCATCTGCTTGATAAATTCGTACAGAGGCTTCTCTTGCATCTCGGAAAGCTTGCTCCACGGTACGCTACGGCGGTTATCGGGGTCCTTGCCGCCCTTCATCGAGAGTTCTTCGCCATAATAGATGCACGGCGCCCCCGGCAAGAAGAAGAGAATCGTATATGCGAGCTTGATCCGTTCGAGGCTTGCGCAAGGTTGCGACAAGAGGCGCGTGGTATCGTGGCTCCCTAGCAAGTTCATGGGAATGTCGCCGCGACCTTCGGGGAATGCGTTCTGCAAGCGTTCGCCGAATTCCTTGATCGAAATCGGATTCTCGTCGAACAGGAACTGCATCGTCGCCTTGCGGAACACGTAATTCATCACGCCGTCGAACTGGTCGCCCTTGAGCCAGCGAGAAGGTTCGTCCCAAATCTCGCCCACAATGTAGGCATCCGGATTCACCTTTTTCACGCGGCGGCGGAATTCTTGCCAAAAGCTATCGTCGTCAATTTCATTCGGCACATCGAGGCGCCAGCCGTCAATGCCGCGCTTCATCCAGTACTCGCCTACGCTAAAAAGGTATTCGCGCACATCGGGGCAGTCCGTATTGAATTTCGGGAGCGCCGGAAAATTCCACCAGCATTCGTAATTGGGCTTGTCGGTATAGGCGTTCAGCGGCCAGCCCTTCACATGGAACCAATCCACATACGGCGAATTTTGCCCAAGTTCCATCAGGCTATTGAACTGGAAGAATCCGCGAGAGCAATGGTTGAACACGCCATCCAGAATCACACGTAGTTTCAGCTTGTGCGCCTTCTTGACCAAGCGGTCAAAATCTTCGAGCGTACCAAGCACCGGGTCAATCTCGAAGTAGTCCACCGTATGATAACGATGATTCGAATTGCTCTTGAAAATCGGGCACAGGTAAATCGCGTTGACGCCGAGGCCCGCGATGTATTCAAGTTTGTCTTCGATGCCTGCGAGGTTCCCGCCGAACATGTTCTCGCGAGTGGGCTTACTTCCCCACGCGACAAACTTGCCTACGGCATGATAACGCTCCGAACGGCAAAAGCGGTCCGGAAAAATCTGATAGAAGATTGCGTCTTTAACCCACGCAGGAGCGAACATTCTAGATTTTCCACATGGGGCGGCGCTTGCGGACATCCACGAGCATGCGGATATCGGAGCTAAGCGATGTGTAATCCATCAGTTCGTCCACCGAGCAAGGCATACGATAGCACCAGTTAGAACCGCCCACCGTTCCCGGGACATTCACGCGTTCCGATTCCGGAGCCCCCTTGGAAAGGCTTGCCGACAGCGCCAGGTAATCCTGCAACGGCAGAATGCAGAACAAGCTGTTTGCCGAATACACATGAGTCAAAATCTGACGCACGACAGACGGGGTAATTTCTTCGGGAGCCTTGCCCGGCAAATGGGCATGAGACCAGTACAGATCGCGGTCGAAATCCTTTTCGTACCAAAGTCCACGGAGCGTCGAGGAATCGTGGCAGCTCGTAGCGCACACGGACATGCGCGGGTATTCGCCCATTTCGTAATACGGAGAATACGGAGCATTCCAGTTGCGGGCCCAACGTTCAATGCGCAGCGAGAGAATGTTCAGCTTATGCAGCACAGAGGGAACGCACGGCGGCACGGCACCGAGGTCTTCGGCGCAGACCAACATATCGGTTTCCTGCGAAAGCACCGTCAAAAGCTTCGTCGCATTTGCATCCCACAAGTCGTTCTGGGAATTTTCGTTTTCCTTGATCAGGTTACGCAGCTTTTCCTGTTCGTAATCCGGCAAGGTGAAGAGCACCGGCGCATTGTACCAGTACCAGTACGGGTAGAACGTATTTTCGTCGCCCGACGGAACAAATACGCGGTTCCAATAAACCTTCAGCAGTTTGTCCTTGACTTCCTGCGGCTCGTTCATTCCAAGTATTGCCTTTTCGGAAGAGTATTCCGGCTTCAGGATAAGGCGGTCTGGGTGACCTTCGAGCTGGGTAAAGCATACCGGAGCCAGACGGTCGGTATCGTTTCCCAAGAATTCACGAAGTTGGTCGTAACCGTAATTCGGACGACGCAGGTATTCAAGCGTTTCGCGGATAAAGCCTGCAGAGCTGAGCTTTTCCCAGGTAAGCGGCACGCACGGATTGAAGTAGCCCAGAATACCAGTGACTTCTTTCTGCGGAATCGACCAGATGCGGAAGAAACCGAGCACATGGTCAATGCGATAGGCGTGATAGAACTTGCTGGCCTGCGCGAGGCGGCTACGCCACCATGCAAAATCATCCTTCTCGATAACATCCCAGCGGTAAGTCGGGAAGCCCCAGTTCTGGCCGCTGTAGCTGAACATATCAGGAGGAGCACCCGCACGATCATCCAGAGAGAAGTACTTGCGGTCCGCCCATACATCGGCGCTATCTTCGTTAATCAAAATGGGAATGTCGCCCTTCAGGCGGAGGCCCATCTTCGAAATCTCTTCAATCACGGCGCTGAACTGCTTTTCGGCTTCGAACTGCATCCAGGCCTGGAACAGGTTATCCTTCTCGAACTTTTTCCAAAGCTTTTCGATATCCTTGGCCGACGGATCGCGGAATTCGGGCCAATCCTTCCAGCTGGCTTCGCCGTTCATCGCCTTCAGAGTACAATAGACGCAATAAGGCTTTGACCACGGATTATCGTCAATCCAGCGCTGGAGCAGCTTGTCCTTTTTGAGTTCGCTATAACGATTATCAAAGATCTTGCGGAGAACAAAACGCTTCCAAGAAGAGATATGGTAATAGTCAATCTTTCCCAACTTGTCAAATTCGTGCTTCGCCGTGCGAATCTCATCTTCGACATCTGCAGAGCCTTCGACCGTCTGTACATTGATGAACACCGGATTCAATGCAAAAGCACTACGGGCACTGTACGGGCTAGATTCCGCCCCAGTGTCATTTACCGGCAACAGCTGGATGATATTGAAATCGCAGAACTTTGCCCAACGGGCAAACGGAATCAAATCCAGGAACTCACCGATGCCGATACTCTGCTTGCTATAGAGGCTAAAGAGAGGAACGGCTACGCCACTTTGAAAATAAGAAATGTCACCATATCGCATGCTGCAAATTTAACAAAGTGCGTAAGCATCCGTAAACCGAGAAAAGTGAACTTCTTTCTGTTTTCTTTTTATATTTTGTTATAATTTTATTAAATTAAAATTATGAGCTACGAATGCAGACATTTGCGGAATACCTTCTGCAACAAACGCAAAAAAGAATGCGACCCGGGCGCCCCCGGATGCGTTCTGCGCGGACGATTCGTATTCCCCTTCAGCGAGTCCGCCAACAACTCCTCTAAATCAGAAAAATCCGAAAAAAAGAAATAGCTTAAGCCATTTTTGAAGCGTCAGTGCTCTTCATGGCGTCAAGCCTGACCTTACCCGCAAAGAAGCTGTAAGCGGCAGGCACAATAAAGAGAGTCATGAACGTCGCGAAGGTGAGTCCACCGGCGATAGCGATACCCATCGCAATGCGGCTCGGGGTGCCGGTCAGAATGAGCGGCACCGCGCCCAATACCGTCGAAAGGCTCGTCATGAGGATTGGGCGGAAGCGGCGTTCCGCCGCCTGCCGAGCCGCCTCAAGCTTGCTGCAGCCGGTACTCGCCGCAATCTGGTTCGCAAATTCCACAATCAGAATACCGTTCTTCGTCACAAGCGCAATCAGCAGAATTAGCGCAATTTCACTGAAGATATTCAGCGTCTGTCCCGTAAGGAACAAGCAAGTCAAAGCACCTGCCAAGGCAAGCGGCACCGTAAAGAAAATCACGAACGGCGCACGGAAGCTTTCGAACTGCCCCGCAAGCACCAGGAACACAAGCGCCAAAGCCAGCAGGAACACAATGTAAAGACCGCTGGAGCTTTCCTCGAATTCCTTAGAAGATCCGCTCAGCGCCGTACTGACATTCGGATAATCCTTCAGCAAATGCTTCGCGATGCGGCGCATTTCTTCGACGCCGTCGCCAATCGTCTTGCCGGGAACAAGGCCCGCCTGAATCGTCGCGGCACTGAATCGGTTATAACGCGGCAGCGACGGCGATGCCGACTGCTCGCTATAAGTGATAAAGTTATCGAGGCTCACAAGCTCGCCCTTGTCGTTCTTGACCGTAAGCATCGAAATGTTTTCGGGCATGCTGCGGTACTGATAACCAACCGCACCGATAATATCGTACTGGCGACCGTCCTTGTAGAATTCACCATAACTCTGGTCACTAATCGCAAGCTGCACCGCCTGGGCGATATCGTTCACCGACACTCCTTCTTCGTTCGCCTTGTCACGCAGAATTTCAATATGAAGTTCCGGCTTGGTAAAGCGCAAGTTGCTATTCACCACGCTAAACACAGGGCTCTTGCTCGCTTCTTCTTCGAACTTGGGCACAAGGGTTCGCAGAATTTCGATATTCGGAGCCTGCAGCACAAACTGCACCGGGAGTCCGCCGCGCTGCGTACTGATACTCTGCGGTTCGAACACCATCACGCGCAAGTCGGGATATTCGTTTCCGAGAATCTGAATGGCATGCGCGATTTCACTCTGCGGCCGACGAGCCTTTTTGTCGTCATTCAGCGTAATGCGCATTCTGGAATTGCCCGCATTCCAAGCACCCGCCTGGATTTCGGAATATTCGTTGCTATCCATGAGCGCAATCACTTCTTCGGCAAAGGCGTCGGCCATGCGCTTGGTGCGAGTAAGCGTGACACCTTCGGGCATGTTCAAGTTCACCATGACCGCATTGGAATCTTCGGTCGGAGCCATTTCGCTACTCATGTTATTGAAGCAGAAATAGGCAGCCACCAAAAGCCCCGCCACCACCGGGAACAGGAGAATTCTCAGTCTAAGGAATCCTCCGAGCAACACAGAGTAAATACGGTTCAGCCAATCGAAGAACGGCTCCGTGACGCGGAAGAACCAGCCCTGCTTTTGCTTTCTCAAGAACTTGGAACAAAGCATCGGCGAAAGTGTCAAGGCACACAACGTAGAAAGGAACACGGTACCGATCATCACCGCAACAAATTCACGGAACAGAAGCCCCGTCGTGCCACCCAAAGCAAGCACCGGGACAAACACGGCCATCAGCACAACCGAGGTCGCAATCACCGCAAAAAAGATTTCATTCGTTCCCGCAACAGCAGCCTGTTTGGGCGTCATGCCGCGTTCAATCTTATGGTAAATGTTTTCGACAATCACAATGGCATCATCTACCACAAGGCCAATGGCAAGCACCATCGCCAAAAGCGTCAGCACATTAATCGAGAAACCGCAAAGGTAAAGTACAAAGAAGCTACCGATGACAGACACCGGCACCACCACCATCGGGATAAGCGTCGTACGACCTTCGCGCAGGAACGCAAAGATAATGGCAATCACCAAAAGGAACGCAATAAAGATTGTCTCCACCACTTCTCGAATGGAGGCGCGGATATTCACCGAAGTATCGCGACCATAAAGAACATCAACTCCTTCAGGAATTTCACGGCGGATATCTTCGACGCGCTTGTAGAATTCGTCTGCAATTTCCACGTGGTTGGAACCGGGCTGCGCCATCAGTGCAAGCGTAATGGAATTCTTGCCGTTGCGTCTAAAGCCCGTACGCGTATCCTTCGGTTCATAATGGATGTCCGCGACATCGGAAATGCGAATCACGGTACCGTCGGCAGCAGTTTTTACCGCAATATTTTCGAAAGCCTTCGGGTCAAGGATTCGTCCGAGCGTACGGATGGAAAGTGTCGTTTCGCTTCCTTCGATGGAACCGGAAGGAAGTTCCAGGTTGCCCTTCTTGAGAGCAGCCGACATTTCGGCACCCGAAACGCCTAGCGCCTGCAAGCGCACCGGATCAATCCACAAGCGCACCGTCGGTCGCTTTTCACCCCAGATAGCCACTTCGGAAACACCGTTGATGGTCTGCAGACGTTCCTTGACAAAGTTGTTCGCGAGTTCCGAAACTTCCATCGGGTCAAGCCGATCGCTCACGAGACTCACCATTAGAATCGGGTCGTTATCGCTGTCGGACTTGTACACCGTCGGTTCATCGACATCGTCCGGGAGCCTGCGGCGCACGCGGCTCACGCGGTCGCGGATTTCGTTGGCGGCTGCTTCCAGGTCCATGCCTGTTTCAAATTCAATATTGATAAAGGAGTAACCATCGCGGCTGGTCGAGGTCAACGCCTTGATACCGGACGCACTGTTGATAGAAGCTTCCAGGATTTCGGTCACTTCGGCTTCGACCACGGCAGCGTTTGCACCCGGGTACGAAGTACGCACCTGAATCAGCGGATAGTCCACGTTCGGATATTCGCGCACGCCCAAGTTCGACGCGCCAAAGGCGCCAAGCAAGATGATGACGAGCGCCATCACGGTCATGAGCACCGGGCGACGTACGGAAAGGGTAGCGACACTCATCGTTTACCTACTCCACTTCGTAATCGGTATTATGACGGATTTCTCGGATTCGGACAGACGTTCCTTCGCGAAGGCTAATCAAACCGGACGTTATCACCGTATCGCCTTCGTTGAGGCCTCCCGTCACATTGACCGAAATCGGCGTACGGAGACCCGTCTCGACATGCTTGATCTTTGCCTTGCCGCCGGTCGCCACAAACACGTAGGCGCCATCTTTATCGAGTGTAAATGCTTCGGCAGGAACCGGGATACTTTTAGCAGCGCCCGCCTGCATGGTCACGTTCACCTTGGCATAGGAACCCGCCAGCAATTCACCGTTTGCGTTATCAATTTCAACAAGGACCTGGCGCGTGCGGCTACTTTCCGAAAGCGAAGCTTCCAAGGCCTTCACCTTGCCGGACTTGGCCATGTTACGCTCTTCGTCCTTAACGTCTACCGCGTCGCCCACCTTAAGCGTGGTGGCATAACGCTGTGGGAGAGCAAACTTCGCCTTCAGCTTTTTCACTTCGCTAAGCGTTGCAATCGACGTGCCCGTCGTAAGCCAGGCGCCCACAGAAACATTCACAAAGCCGAGCTTGCCTGCAAACGGGGCACGCACTTCGGTCTTCGCGATTTGCGCCTTAATGAGTTCTACAGAAGCTTCTGCGGACTTGAGCGAAGCCTCCGCCGCTTCCATGTCCGCCTGAGTGGCACCATCCTTTTCGTGAAGGGTCTTGGTACGGTCAAATTTTTGCTGGGCCAGTTGCTGGTTCGACTCAGCCTGCTTGAGCTGCGCTCTCAATTCGGAATCGTCAATTTTAGCGAGCAGCGCACCCTTCTGTACCGAGGCGCCATCCTTCGCATAAAGGTTCATGAGCCTGCCCGAAGTAGCCGCCGTCAGCTGCACGCTGTTCAGCGGTTCGAGCGTCGCCATTGCAGAAAACGTCTTGCCCGATTCATGGGCTTCGGCAATGTAGCCTTCTACCGCGATTTCACGAGCGGGCCTGCCGCCTTTGCCACCAGAGCCACCCTTACCAGGCGCCCCCGCACCGGGAGCGGAATCATTACCTCCACAGGCAATCAAGTACAAGGAAATAAACAACAAAACAAAAAACTTCATATAATTTAGATGCTTTTCAAAACCTTTTGGTTGCCAAATATACCTATTTTACTTTATATATTCACATTTACCACTTTCATGTACAAGTTCAATTTACAAATTCAAACGGCATTTTCAATATAGAATATGGAATAGACTGGATTTGAGTTACACCAAAGCCCCAGCCCTGAACACCATCATTGTCGCTATCAAGCACAACCTTCAGTTTCGTAGACTTTACCTTTAATTTCTTTCCAGCAAGCGAATCTGCCACATATTTTCCAAGCAACGATTCACTTGCATCATAAAGAGATATCGTATCCCCTGTTCCAACAAAGGTACTTTCGGCAAAAGTAACATAGTTGGCAGAATTCCCATCAAATAGATATTCACACACATAACGACTTTGGGGCAAATAGTTATGCTCCGTTTGACATTGAGATTTTTTGAGTTCAAAATCAGACACTAAAGAAGCGATTTGCGCGGTCTCCGTTTCATTATTTCCATAGCTAATTCGTGTTCCGCGAACCACAACCTGCCAAGTTCCATTCTCAGGATTTTCCACATCGACAACTTCGACATTGTTTAAATGGTCAAAACATAATGAATCTAACAAATTCGAGGAATTACAATTGTTGTAGGCATCTCGAACATCCTGCATCCTTATTTTTTCAAGACCAGATGAAAAATCATCAATAAAATTTCCACTTATATCAATGAAATCCGTCGGCAACGGGTCTAGCCGCCACGGATAATAGTATCTTCCAGATGGACTAACAAGATACATATCCAAATCGTTCATTAATTTCGAATCTAAAAAATTATGTTCATTGGTAACAACTTCATAAATTCCAGGCGCATCATCCCAAACAAGGGTAGCTCTCATTTTTTCAGGACTTCCATTTACATAAACATTCCATCTTTTTTCCACTCCATTGGCAATTTCAAATTCCTTAAATCGGGGAAACTCCTTTGTCTTTGCTTTATAATTTTCAATGGTATTCAAAGTTGCTGCGGCATCAATCTTTCCCCAACC
>LVAE01000085.1 GCA_001603905.1 Fibrobacterales bacterium Fibro_02 | reverse complement strand
GGAATCTGCCTGGCGCAGGAATTGGGTTTTAGACCGAGCGATGTCACGAAGGTAAGCATCGGTGACTTGCGGGTCTTAGAGGATTCCTTGAACAGCTTGACTTTTTCAAGGAGTTCCGTCAAGTAATGCTGCGTGACTTCGTAGGGGCTGGTCGAAAACTTCATTTCACAGATGTTGATGACGTTGTCGATGCGGTCGATCAGAAGGTCGAATTGTGCGCCGTCTTTCCCCGTATATATCCAGCTACATGGGGCACTTTCTATTCCAGAGATTCCGAGTGCGTTCAGGATTTGCGGATAATGCTGAAGGCACAGCATTTCGAATGCGTAGCCGCACCAACTGTTGTATTCAGGCTTACCCTGGATTTGCAGCCATTGGTTGCGGCGACCCTTCGCCCGTTTCGCGAGGAACCTGAAATAGAAAAGCGTGTAGAAATCGACGAGTTGAATCAGTTCGTCTTTGGTCTTCTTGCCAAAGGGACTATAACGCCTAATGAATCCGCAATTTTCAAGATCGTCCAAGGCCTTGGACACGCCCCCGCTACTTTCGACTGAAAGTTCCTTGATTAACGTGTTCCTGGTTATCCCCTTTTTCTTTTGAGCAAGAACTTCTACGATGGCAATGTATTTTTCGGAATTGCGGAACAACGCGTGATACAAGTTGTGAAATTCGTTGCGGAGTTCGCCATCTTCGCTGAACAAAAGTCTGTCCACATTCTGTGCAAGGCTTTCGCCTTTGTCCAGGAGTTTCAAGTAATACGGAATCCCCCCAAAAACCATGTAGAACTGTGCGATTTCAAAACGGTCCATGGTGAAATTTTTTGCCTTCAAAAATTCTTCGCATTCGCCAAGGGTGAACGGAGAAAGTTTTATCTGGTGCGTTACGCGGTTATGCAGACCACCCTTGTTGTTGATGAGCTTGTTCATCATCCACGACGTGGCAGAACCACAGACAATCAACTTTATGGTCGGGTCATCGGAGGCCCACGAATTCCAGAAATGTTCCAGGGCGCTTACAAAGTCAGACCGTGCGGTATCGAACCACGGCAGTTCATCAATGAAAATGATTTTCTTGGTTTTACGCAATTTCGATAGTTCGTCGCGCAAGAGATTGAACGCGTCAAACCAATTTTTGACGGTTGCCTTCTTTGAAAAATATTGCGAAAAGGCATCCGTAAAATTCTGCAATTGCTTTTTGAGATCGGAATTGGCCAACCCCGTCATGTAAAAAGAAAAGTTTTTTTGGAAAAGGCCCTTCACGAGATAAGTCTTGCCGACTCGCCTACGACCATAGACAGCGACAAATTCAGCTTCGTCGCTATCGATGAACCTGTTCAACAGGGATATTTCGCGTTTTCTGCCAACAATCAGTTTTTCGGACATAGGACCTCCCTATACTTTACCAAATATATATAAAAACACATGGATTTGGCAAGTTATACGGCATAATTCACCAAAAGTATCTTTTTTATGATAGATTTGGCAAGATAACGCGGTTCTTAAGGCAGTATTGCCATTCGGATTTGATAATCCGTCGGCGGGTTAGTCTGAGTCCTTGAGGCAACGGACCGGGGATCCATAATCACTTGCACTATCTCCAATCCTTCCGACACTTTTCCCAAAACTTGTTCCTATTTTTAGAGCGATTGCGTATCCCTCACGCGCGTTGTTGCTATCTGCAGCCCAGAAATTCACTTGATCTCCCGCATCTTGTATTTTACGATACCAGGTACTGTAATAGCCGATAAGTTTTGCCGAGAATCCATAAATGTCAGAACCTCCATCATCAACACTCTTTAGGTTGATTCCAGCTGAGTCTTCCCCTCCCACATAAACAAGCAAAGATTCAAAATCGGCTGGACTAGGAACATGCCAACCTTCGGGGCATATACCTCGTACAATACGGGGGAGATTGTCTTCATCAAAGAGTTTTTCGTCATTCAGAGCCGAAGTCCATGTGTAGAAATATTCACTGTCAGCAACCCAGAAACGGCCTTCACATTTGAATTTCATGTTCTCTGCCATCCAAGTCTGGTCGCCAATTTTAACCGTCTTGTAAGTATGACCGTCACGTTCGTCAAGTAATGAACCATACTTTATGCCAACCGACGAGTACACCGTATCCTGCACGCAGGTCTTTGTAACAACATCGTTTCCGCCGCCGTCTTCACAGGTAGCTTTTGCGGCGTTGAAGGCCATTTCCATGCCAACCTCAGATTCCATGTTGTACATGGAGTAAGTCTTGCTGTTCTTGGAACCATCGGCGTTCTTGATTGTTATGATGAGGTCCTTGCCGTCCGCAGCGTAGGTATATTCGGCATCGTCGCCAAAAGCATCCTTGCGCACAAAGTGCCAAGTGCTGATATCGGCCTTGACCATGGCGTCGCAAGCGCCCACTTCGGTGCAGGTTTCCTTAACTTCAAACCCCAGCCCGTCATCTACTTCTGCAGAACTGCTAGACCCTTCGGCATCGCTCGGAGCGACGCTTGAAGAACTACCCTTCTCGCTATCAGGGGAATTTTCGTCACCGTCTTCGTCGCCCTTACCATCTGCCCTCGTGCTGCTCGACGACTTTGTAGAACTCGGCTTTGTCTGGTCGTAGGACTTGAACCACTTCTCGCCGTCGCATTCGTAGTTCTCTTCGAGTTCGGTCACATAGACCTTCTCGCCGATGACATCCATGCTGCACTCGTATGTTTCGAGTTCTTCCATGTCGGCCACTTCGGCGGGGAGCCCCGTCCCTTTCGGCGAAGACGACCCGTCGTCCCCGCAACCGATAAACGCAGCACCAAGCACCCCCGCAAGGGTGCAAACCGTAAACTTTTTAGAGAATGGATTTTTCATAGCGAAACCTTTTGGAAATTACTCAGAGTCCTTGATGCAACGGACGGAGAAGCCGTTTTTCTTCCACTCGCCCCACAAAAGGGCGGAATCGTCGTCGTGTTGCAATCTCAAACAGTAGGATTTGTCGGTACCGTACACACTAGAAGACCAGAAGAACGTACCAATGCCCTTTGACCTAAAAAATTCTCCGATGTACATAAAGCCTGCAGGGAGGGCTGAGAAACCAGAGGCATTCGTTCCCGACGTAGAAGTCGAATATTCCTTCCACCCGTCCGCAGTCTTCAACTCTACACTAGCAGCAAGGTAACTCCAGTAAGTAGTTCGGTCTTCAACGCCGCTCGCTATTGGTTCTACCAGTTTCTTCCACTCTTCCTTTGTAGGCAAATGCCAGCCTTTGGGACAAACGCCCTGCGTACCTTCGTTGCCAATGTCGCAATTGTAGTGATAGCCACAATTGACCTTATTCATTGCAACTTCCCAGGTGTACAGGCGACCGTACCTGGAGCAGTTCGCAGCAAACTCTTCTTCCGTCAAAATTCTTTTACTGATTTCATCAAGGGCACCGTCACCATAGCAGCCGCTCCATGCATACCTACCCATGCTGGACACATCGCCCGGATCGTAATTCAAGTTCTGGGCCATCCATATCTGATCTCCGATTTTAACCGTCTTATAGACTTGTCCATCGCGTTCATCGGTAAACTCGCCATAATCGATGTCCGGATTCAAGTAATCCCAAGCGCTTTTCATTTCTTCGCTCGACGAAGACGCCACCTTGTCCGCAGAGCTGCTTGACTTTGCGTCATTTCCAGATGTATTCGAATTGCTGGACTTGGTCGATGTTCCTGCCGAAGAAGGATTGCCCTTGCTGTCGCTGGAGTCGTCGGTCACTTCGGCGGGATCGTTGGACTTGCTATCGCTCGACTTGTCACTCGATGAAGAGAAATCGCAGTCCATCTTCTCGATGAGAGTCCCGATGACCCAGCCGTTGTCGCCATCGCACACAGCCATGTTATGGTATTCCGTCAGGTAGGTGGCGACACACTTCTGACTCTTGCCGCAGTCGTAATCCGACAGTTCCATGAATGTCTCGACGGTGTCAGGAATTCCACCACGATTGTTGCCGCTACCATTATCACCCCCCGCCGACGACGAGTCATCGCAGGCGGAAAGGGCGAAACCGAGCACCCCCGCAAGGGCGCAGACCGTGAACTTTTTCGCGAATGTGTTTTTCATAGCAAAACCTTTTGAGATTTAGTCCGAGTCCTTGAGACAGCGCACCGCGTAGCCGGATTCCTCGTTGCCGCGCTCTATGTATGCGTACGCGGACGCACCGGTGCAGCGCAGGCCCATTTCGTACGCGACGAGGCCCGTGATGTACTCAAAAGAGGACCAGATGTACGCATAGCCGCCGGCGGTGTGGTAGTCCCCGCTGCGGCTCATGTAGCCGGACGGGAGCGCCGAGAAGCCGAACGCATCCGTGCCGTTGCCATCGTTCCCCCACCTATCGTTCTCCCACCCAGAGGTCGATTTCAACTTTGCTCCCGCGGAATACTGTCCGCCGGCAGCTACGATGAGATCGTGCCAATCGGTCGTATCGGGCAAATGCCAGCCGCTCGGGCAGATGCCCTGGACGGGATGCGTCGCCGTGCAGGACTTGCCGAAACCACAATAGGTCGTAGCGGAGTCCATCGCGGCGGCCCAGGTGTAGAGCCGCCCGTATTTGGCGCAATTGGAAGGGTCGTCGTCATAGCACCATGACCAATCGTATGCCGACGAACCTGAACCACCCTGTCCAGGGTCATAGTTCAAGTTCTCCGCCATCCACCATTGGTCGCCGATTTTCACCGTCTTGTATGTCTGGCCATCGCGTTCATCCACCAACTCGCCATACTCGCAGTTGTCTTCGGTTTCAGTCTTGCACGGCGTCGCCAAGCCATTCACCTTGCCCGCAGAACTGCTGCTTGACTTCGTAGTCGTTCCAGATGAATTCGAGTTGCTGGATTTGGTCGATGTTCCTGCCGAAGAAGGATTGCCCTTGCTGTCGCTGGAGTCGTCGGTCACTTCGGCGGGATCGTTGGACTTGCTGTCGCTGGACATGGAGTCGCTATCCTTATCAGTGACCTTGCCGCTGCTGGAGATTGCTTCGTCCTTATCGTTGGAACGAGAATCACTGGATTCTTCGCGGCTATCGCCACTCAGAATGACGTCATCGCCACCCGCCGACGACGAATCATCGCAGGCGGAAAGGGCAAATATTGCCGCCAACATAAAGATGGTTAGAGATTGCTTCCCCTGAAACAAGTTCAGGGTCGCAATGACACGCTGGAAAGACTTCTTCATAAGAACATCCCTTTGTAAACCTTACCCCCTAAAAATAACAAAGCACCCCCCTGCACCGCAAGCCTTCAGCGCACATAAAAACAACTTTTTTCAAGATTTTCTATCAGAAATTTTCTATATGACTCAAGTTGAGACATATAGGAGATTCTTCAAGATTCCCATGACAGGAACGGCAATCCAGGGGCCTTTCCGGTTCAAGAAATTGCAAACCCGGGAACAATAAGGTAAATTTGAAAAGCCCATGAAACCGATTTCCGACTACGACAACTACCGAACCTACATCAGGGATTTTTACGAAGAGCGCAAGTTGATGACGGGCCTGTCGTGGCGCGGCTTCAACAAGATGGCCGGATACGCCAGCACAAAGTTCTTGAAACTCGTTTGCGACGGGAAGTCGAAATTGAGCTGCGTCGGCGCCGCCCGCCTGTCAAAAGTTATGGGCCTTTCCAAGATCCAGACATCCTACTTCTTGGCGCTGGTCACCTACTGCAATTCCCCCGTAGAAAAGAAAAGGCAGGCCGCCCTTGAACAGATGCTCACCCTGGCAAAGGACGACAGGGTCAGGGTCGTAGGGGGCGACGGCTACGAATACTTCAAGAACTGGTGGAACCCGGTGCTCCGGGAACTTGCCCCCAGGATTGCCAATGCCACGCCGTCAAAAATCGCGAATATGCTCCACGAGAGCGTGACTCCCGAGAACGTGAAGAAATCCCTAGATTTCCTGGTCCAGGCGGGATTTCTGAAGGAGCGGCGCAACAGGTATATCCAATCCGACAAGGCAATCCTTGGCTCGTCCGAGAAGATTCCGCGGGCCATCCGCGGCATGCACAGGCAGATGGCAAGGCTTGCGGAGAAGGCCGTCGAGGCATTCCCCGTAACGGAGCGCAACTTTTCGGGAATGACGGTCGCCGTAAACCGGGCGGCATACGAGCAGATTGTAAACGAACTGGACATCTGCCGCAAGAAAATCGCCGGAATCGTTTCTGCCACGGAGAGTTGTGACCGAATTTACAGGGTGAACCTACAGTTGTTCCCGTTGACAAAAGAGATCGAGAAATGAAAACCCTTCTAAAACTTTTATTCATCCCCTACCTTGCGCTGCTATTCCTTATCGCCTGTAGCGATTCGGAAAAGGAAGTCGCCAACGGCTATACCGAAGAGCAGAACGCTAGCCTAGATAGCGCCGCCTACGCGATGCTGCAGACGTGGGAGCCCAAAGTCGCCCTGAGACTCGCGAAGGTCGAAGACAAGAATCTAGGACTTTCCTGGTACGATGTAGAGTTTACGACCGATGCAACGCCCTACTACGAGCATGCTGTCGAAACCGTCGATGAAGCCTGCACCGTGGACCTGTATGTCGAGCAGAACGGTGTCCGCATGAACCTGACGCGCACCTACAAGAAGAACAGTTACACGGAATTTTTGAATCGGGATTCGCTGGACGCTGTAGTGGAGGATCACCTGGACAATTCTTACGACGGCGACAGCGCCGTGGCAAATTGCCGAACAGACTCTACCGCCTTTGCGGACTACTGTGCCGAAAACGGCGGGGCCGTGACGGACCTTTTCAAACTGGACCGTTGCAGCGTGCTTCACTTGACATGCGTCATGAAGTTCACGCCGAAAGTTGCTGCCGATGAATACTTGCAGGCTACGGCCAAGAGAATGAAGGATATCTGCATTGCCGAATTCTACGCCCCGGGAGACGACCCCGCAGAAGCCGACTCCACGCTCCTTGTGGACAAGCGGGACGGTCAAGTGTACAGGACGGTAAAATCGGCGAACAGGTGTGGATGGCGGAGAACCTGAACTACCAGGGAGATTTCACGAGTTACTGCTACGAAAACGACGACGAGAACTGCGAAAAATACGGCAGGATGTATTCTCCCGACGACGCCAAGACGGCCTGCCCGGAGGGTTGGCGGCTGCCGTCCGCCCAGGACTTTGTAGACCTGGAGGATAACACCGGGAAGGACATGACTGCTCTCAGGACGACCGAAGGCTGGGAAAGCGGAAACGGAAGCGATCTTTACGGATTCAGCCTTTACCCGGCAGGACGCTACAGCATCATCGGGAACACCCTGAAATTCGTGCAAATGGGAGTGGCGGCCTACCTATGGACGGACACGGAAAGCGAATTCGGGACGCTCGTTTTTGACGGACTCAATGTCGGTTACCCGACAATGTCCATGACATCGGGCAACTACCTGAACGTGCGATGCATAAAGGAGTGACAAAGCGGTGGGGGCGAGCCGCAACCGTGCGGGACGCCATGTGCGAAACGCATGGATAGGCGACAATAAAAGCCCCGTGCATTGATGTGAACCCC